>NZ_JASJWL010000010.1:0-105289 GCF_035019225.1 Pseudomonas sp. CCC4.1
TTAAAACCACACCCCCGCTGGGGCCCCGGGGGGTCGCGCCCGGCGCCTCTACGGCCCTGCCCCCCCGGCCCCGCTCCCACATGGTTGTTAAAGATTTCTATAATTTTCGGTAACACGCGTGAAGGAGTATTAACGTGCTTGAGTTAAACCTGATCCCCGGCCAACTGAGCCTTGCCCAACTGCGTGACATTTATCAGCAGCCGGTTACCCTCAGCCTGGACGCGAGCGCCTCGGCGCAGATCGATGCCAGCGTGGCGTGCGTTGAGCAGATCCTTGCCGAAAACCGCACCACCTACGGTATCAATACAGGTTTTGGCTTGTTGGCTTCGACCAAAATCGCCAGTGAAGACCTGGAAAACCTCCAGCGTTCGCTGGTGCTGTCCCACGCCGCTGGTATCGGCGAACCGATCAGCGATGACCTGGTGCGCCTGATCATGGTGCTCAAGGTCAACAGCCTGAGCCGTGGTTTCTCCGGGATTCGTCGCGTGGTCATCGATGCATTGATCGCCCTGATCAATGCCGAGGTTTACCCGCATATTCCGCTCAAAGGTTCGGTGGGCGCATCGGGCGATCTGGCGCCGTTGGCGCATATGTCGCTGGTGCTGCTGGGTGAAGGCAAGGCCCGTTACAAAGGCGAGTGGCTGGATGCCGTCACTGCCTTGAAACAAGCCGGTCTTGAGCCGCTGACCCTGGCTGCCAAGGAAGGCCTGGCCCTGCTTAACGGTACTCAAGTATCGACGGCCTACGCTCTGCGCGGTCTGTTTGAAGGCGAAGACCTGTTTGCCGCTGCGATGGCCTGTGGCGGCCTGACCGTTGAAGCCGTTCTGGGTTCGCGCTCGCCGTTCGACCCACGCATTCATGCTGCCCGCGGCCAACGCGGTCAAATCGACGCGGCGGCGATTTATCGCGATCTGCTGGGCACCAGCAGCGCAGTGTCCGAGTCGCACAAAAACTGCGACAAGGTACAAGACCCGTACTCCTTGCGCTGCCAGCCACAAGTCATGGGCGCCTGCCTGACCCAGTTCCGTCAGGCCGCCGAAGTGCTGGGCATTGAAGCCAACGCGGTGTCGGATAACCCGCTGGTATTTGCCGAACAGGGCGACGTGATCTCCGGCGGTAACTTCCACGCCGAGCCGGTTGCCATGGCTGCAGACAATATGGCGTTGGCCATTGCCGAAATCGGTTCGCTGAGTGAGCGTCGCATCTCGTTGATGATGGACAAGCACATGTCGCAACTGCCGCCGTTCCTGGTGGCCAATGGCGGCGTCAACTCCGGTTTCATGATCGCCCAGGTGACGGCTGCGGCCCTGGCCAGCGAGAACAAGGCGTTGTCCCACCCGCATAGCGTGGACAGCATTCCTACCTCGGCCAACCAGGAAGACCACGTATCGATGGCGCCTTCTGCGGGCAAGCGTCTGTGGGAAATGGCCGAAAACGTTCGCGGTGTTCTGGCCATTGAATGGCTGGCCGCGTGCCAGGGCCTGGATCTGCGTGATGGCCTGAAAACGTCCGCCAAGCTGGAAATCGCCCGCACCACCCTGCGCAGCAAAGTCGCGCATTATGAAAAAGACCGTTTCTTCGCGCCGGACATCGAAATCGCCATGCAACTGCTGGCGTCCCGTTGCCTGAACGCACTGCTGCCTGCACACGTTCTGCCAAGCCTGTAATCCAAAAAAACGCAGAGGGCCTACGGGCTCTCTGCGTCTCTGTTTTCGCCGACAAAAATAATCAAGGACGCGAAATGCAAAACCAGACTCAAGGTTTGAAACGCGGGCTTTCCGCTCGCCACATCCGTTTCATGGCGCTGGGTTCAGCGATCGGGACGGGTCTTTTCTATGGTTCAGCTGCTGCCATCCAGATGGCTGGACCTGCTGTGCTGCTGGCTTACCTGATTGGTGGCGCGGCGGTCTTCATGGTCATGCGCGCACTGGGCGAAATGGCCGTGCACAATCCGGTGTCCGGTTCCTTCGGTCACTACGCCAGCACCTATCTGGGGCCCATGTCGGGCTTTATTCTCGGCTGGACCTATGCCTTCGAGATGATCATCGTGTGTCTGGCCGATGTCACCGCGTTCGGTATTTACATGGGCTTCTGGTTCCCGGAAGTGGCGCGCTGGATCTGGGTGCTGGGTATCGTGCTGCTGATTGGCGGCCTGAACCTGTGCAGCGTTAAAGTCTTCGGTGAAATGGAGTTCTGGCTGTCGCTGCTCAAGGTTGCTGCCATCGTGGCGATGATCCTGGCCGGCTTCGGCATCATGCTGTTTGGTATTGGCACCTCGGGCAGCTCCGATGCGGTGGCGACCGGCATCAGCAACCTGTGGTCCTTCGGCGGCTTCATGCCCAATGGCGTGGGCGGTTTGATCGCCTCGTTTGCCGTGGTGATGTTTGCCTTTGGCGGCATTGAAATCATTGGTATTACCGCTGGCGAAGCCAAAGACCCGCAGCGTGTGATCCCTAAAGCGATCAACGCGGTTCCGCTGCGAATTCTGCTGTTCTATGTGCTGACTCTGTTTGTACTGATGGCCATTTACCCGTGGACTCAGATCGGCAGCCAGGGCAGCCCGTTTGTGCAGATCTTTGACAGTCTGGGTATCAGCTCGGCGGCCACCATCCTCAATATTGTGGTGATCTCGGCGGCAGTGTCGGCGATCAACAGCGACATCTTCGGTGCAGGCCGCATGATGTACGGGCTGGCCCAGCAAGGGCAGGCGCCCAAGGGCTTTGCCAAAATCTCCAGACACGGCGTGCCGTGGATGACCGTGCTGGTAATGGGCGCCACCTTGCTGGTGGGTGTGGTGCTTAACTACCTGATCCCGGAAAACATCTTTTTGGTGATCGCCTCGATCGCGACCTTTGCCACGGTATGGGTATGGCTGATGATTCTGGTCACCCAGGTGGCCATGCGTCGTTCCATGACCCGTGAACAAGTGGCCGAACTCAAGTTCCCGGTGCCGTTCTGGCCGTATGCGCCGATTGCCGCCATTGTGTTCATGGTGTTTATCTTCGGCGTACTGGGTTACTTCCCTGAGACACAAGCCGCGCTAATGGTAGGTGTGGTCTGGATTCTCATGCTGGTTGTGGCTTATCTGCTGTGGGTAAAACCTGCAGCGGGTCGGGCAATTGAAGTGGCTCCCGAGCTTTCCTGAGTTTTTGATCATTGACGGAGTGACGCGATGAAAACCCTTTGGCAGCACTGCAATGTCGCAACAATGGCCAACGGCACGTACTCGATCATCGAGGATGCCGCCCTCGTCACCCGTGACGGCTACATTGAGTGGCTTGGCCCGCGTCAGCAGTTGCCGACGGGCGAATATGGGCAAACCCACGGCCTTGAAGGCGCGTGGGTAACGCCGGGGCTTATCGATTGCCATACGCACACGGTGTTTGGCGGCAACCGCAGCGGTGAGTTCGAGCAGCGTCTGCAAGGCGTGAGCTATGCCGAAATCGCCGCGGTCGGCGGCGGTATTGCCAGCACTGTGCGTGCGACCCGCGCGGCCAGCGAGGACGAGTTGTTCGACAGTGCCCGTCAGCGTTTGCGGTGTTTGCTGCGCGATGGCGTGACCAGTGTCGAGATCAAGTCCGGTTATGGCCTGAGCCTGGAGAGTGAACGCAAAATTTTGCGGGTGATCCGCCGTCTTGGCGAAGCATTGCCGGTCACGGTGCGCAGCACCTGCCTGGCCGCCCATGCCTTGCCGCCGGAGTTCAAGGATCGCGCCGATGACTATATCGAGCATATCTGCAACGAGATGCTACCCGCGCTGGCGGCCGAAGGGCTGGTGGACGCTGTGGATGCGTTCTGCGAATACCTGGCGTTCTCACCGGCCCAGGTCGAGCGGGTGTTCAAGGTAGCGCAGCAATTGGGCCTGCCGGTCAAATTGCACGCCGAGCAGCTGTCTTCATTGCATGGCTCCAGCTTGGCGGCGCGCTATCAGGCGCTGTCGGCCGATCATCTGGAATTCATGACCGAAGAAGACGCCATTGCCATGGCCGCCTCCGGTACCGTGGCCGTGCTCTTGCCTGGTGCGTTTTACTTCTTGCGTGAAACCCAGTTGCCGCCGATGGAGGCCCTGCGCAAGCACGGGGTAAAAATCGCCATTGCCAGTGACCTCAACCCGGGAACCTCGCCGGGACTGTCGTTGCGCCTGATGCTGAACATGGCCTGCACCCTGTTCCGTATGACCCCCGAAGAAGCCCTGGCCGGGGTCACCCTGCACGCGGCAACGGCATTGGGCATGGGCGAGACCCACGGCTCGCTTGAGCCCGGCAAGGTGGCCGACTTTGTCGCCTGGAACATTGATCGTCCGGCAGACCTGGCTTATTGGCTGGGCGGTGATCTGGACAAACGCGTCGTGCGTAGCGGCGTTGACGTAACGCTTTAGGAGAAAGCTTGTGGACAAGGTTCTGACATTCAAACAAGGCCGCGTGCCGTTGCTGATCAGCATGCCCCATGCTGGTCTGAAACTGACTCCGGCAGTCAAGGCCGGGCTGATCCCTGAGGCGCAAAGCCTGCCGGACACCGACTGGCATATCCCGCAGCTGTACGACTTTGCCAGCGAGCTGGGTGCCAGCACCCTGGCAGCCGAGTATTCGCGGTTTGTGATTGACCTCAATCGCCCGCAGGACGATGCGCCGATGTATGTGGGCGCCACCACAGGTTTGTTCCCGGCCACGCTATTTGATGGCGTGCCATTGTTTCGTGAAGGGCTGGTGCCTACGAAAGAGGAGCGTGCGACGTACCTGGAGCAGATCTGGAAACCCTATCACCAGACCTTGCAACAGGAACTCAAACGCATGAAAGACGAGTTTGGCTATGCGCTGCTGTTTGATGCGCATTCCATTCGTTCGCAAATCCCTCATCTGTTTGACGGCCGTCTGCCGGACTTCAATCTGGGCACCTTCAATGGTGCCAGTTGCGATCCGACGCTGGCCCGCGATCTTGAAGCCATTTGTGCCGAGCATCCAGCCTACAGTCATGTACTGAACGGACGCTTCAAGGGTGGCCATATCACCCGTCATTACGGCAGTCCGGTGGACAACATCCATGCTGTGCAACTGGAACTGGCGCAGTGCACCTATATGGAAGAGTTCGAGCCGTTCAACTATCGCGAAGACCTTGCGGCACCGACCCGGGTGGTACTCAAGCAATTGTTGGCGCGGATTATTGAGTGGGGGCGGGAACGTTAAGTCAAAAGCCCCTCACCCTAGCCCTCTCCCGGAGGGAGAGGGGACAGAATGCGCGCGGCCTCAAGAACACCGACAATCAGCCCCCCTCGCCCTACAGGAGAGGGTAGGAGGCGCGCCACCGATACAAACCCCATCCTTTTAGTAAGGGCATGCTCAATACCTCCAATCGGGTTTATGATGCCTGACGGCAATCTCTTTCGACCCCTCCCTGGAGTGCGTAATGCAGACCTTGTTCCCGCAGATCAAACCCTACGCCCGGCATGAACTGGCGGTCGATGGCCCGCATGTGCTCTACGTTGACGAGAGCGGTTCGCCAGACGGCCTGCCGGTGGTGTTTGTCCACGGCGGGCCGGGGTCGGGTTGCGATGCCAACAGCCGCTGCTATTTCGATCCGGGCCTGTATCGCATCATCACCTTTGATCAGCGCGGCTGTGGTCGCTCGACACCGCACGCCAGCCTGGACAGCAACACCACGTGGGATCTTGTCGCCGATATGGAGCGGATTCGCCTGTACCTGGGCATCGACAAGTGGGTGTTGTTCGGCGGTTCGTGGGGCTCGACCCTGTCACTGGCGTACGCGCAAAGCCATCCAGCGCAAGTACATGGCCTGATTTTGCGTGGGATCTTTCTGGCGCGGCCGCAGGAAATCGAATGGTTCTATCAGGCAGGGGCCAGCCGGATTTTCCCCGACTACTGGCAGGACTATATCGCGCCGATCCCTGAGGAAGAGCGTGACGACCTGATGAGTGCCTTTCACAAGCGCCTCACGGGCAACGACCAGATTGCCCAGATGCATGTGGCCAAGGCATGGTCGACCTGGGAAGGCCGCGCCGCCACCCTGCGGCCCAACCCGCAGGTGGTCGAGCGCTTTTGCGACCCGCACCGGGCATTGTCCATTGCCCGTATCGAATGCCACTACTTTATGAACAACGCGTTCCTTGAGCCCAATCAACTGCTGCGGGACATGCACAAGATTGCCCACCTGCCGGCCGTGATCGTGCATGGCCGCTACGACATGATCTGCCCGCTGGATAACGCCTGGGAGCTGCACCAGGCCTGGCCGGGCAGTGAGCTGCAAATCATCCGTGAAGCCGGGCACGTCGCTTCCGAGCCCGGCATTACCGACGCCCTGGTGCGCGCCACCGAGCAAATGGCCCGTCGTCTGCTCAACTTGCAGCCTGACGAAGCATGAAGGGGCTGTTGCAGCGCGTCAGTGGCGCGCGGGTAGAGGTAGCGGGGGAGATTGTCGGTTCAATCGATCAGGGCTTGCTGGTGCTGGTTGCCGTCGAGCCCGGGGATACCGAAGCCAGCGCCGCCAAGTTGCTGCATAAGCTGCTCAACTATCGGGTATTCAGCGATGCCGAAGGCAAAATGAACCTGTCACTGGCCGATATCGGCGGCGGCTTGCTGCTGGTTTCGCAATTTACCCTGGCGGCAGACACCAAGAGCGGCCTGCGTCCGAGCTTTTCCACGGCAGCACCACCGGCATTGGCCGAGGCGTTGTTCAATCAGCTGCTTGAAGCGGCAAAACGACTTCACCCCAGCGTCGAATCGGGGCGTTTTGGCGCTGATATGCAGGTGCATTTGATCAATGATGGCCCTGTGACATTTTTGTTACAAACCTAAAACCCTGAAAAACCGTGTTTTCGTCTGAAAACAGGGGGTTTTAGCGAGAAATACTTGCTGACAGTAGATGCGTTGTAACGCGGGCTACTAGATAATCCTGCGCTACACAGAGACTAATCCGACACGTCCGGGGAATCATTTATTCCTTTGACGGTCGGAACAGTGCTCGCCAACCTGGCATTTAGATCGCTGGCCGTTGGTTTCATCATCTGTTTTCGGCGAGGTTTGCTCGTGATTGTTAGTCCATTAAATGCACCAAAAATGTCTGCCAAGCGGTTGCGTAACGCACTGGTGACGGGCTCTGCGCTCTTTTGCTTGTTCGGTGCGGGTCAACTGTGGGCATTCAGTCTGGATGACGTGGCGGCTGAGGCTAAAACCCTCGCCGAGCAGAAGTACCAAGCGCCGCGCAGCAATTTGCCAAAGGAATTCCGCGACATGAAGTTCGCGGACTACCAGAAAATCCAGTTCAACCGTGACAAGGCCCAGTGGGCGGGTGACAAAACCCCGTTCAAACTGTCCTTCTATCACCAGGGCATGCATTTCGACACGCCGGTGAAAATCAACGAAGTGACCGCCACCACGGTTGAAGAGATCAAGTACGACCCGAGCCGTTTCGACTTCGGCGACGTCAAGTTCGATCCTAAAGCCACCGAAAACCTCGGTTGGGCGGGTTTCCGCGTGCTGTATCCGATCAACAAGGCGGACAAACAGGACGAGATCATGACCATGCTCGGCGCGAGTTACTTCCGCGTTGTGGGCAAGGGCCAGATCTATGGTCTGTCGGCCCGTGGTATGGCGATCGACACGGCATTGCCGTCGGGCGAAGAGTTCCCGCGCTTCACCGAATTCTGGATCGAAAAACCCAAGCCTAACGACAAGCATCTGGTGATCTTCGCCCTGCTGGACTCGCCACGGGCTACCGGTGCTTACCGCTTTACCCTGCGCCCGGGCGTGGACACGGTAGTGGATGTCAAAGCGCAAATGTTCCTGCGTGACAAGGTCGGCAAGCTGGGCATCGCTCCGCTGACCAGCATGTACCTGTTTGGCGCCAACCAGCCGTCCAAGGTCCTCAACTACCGTCGCGAACTGCACGATTCGTCGGGCCTGGCCATTCACGCCGGTAACGGCGAGTGGATCTGGCGTCCGCTGAACAATCCGAAACACTTGTCGGTAAGCAACTTCGCCGTTGAAAACCCGCGTGGTTTCGGCTTGCTGCAACGTGGCCGGGATTTCAGCCACTACGAAGACCTGGATGACAACTACCATAAGCGTCCAAGTGCGTGGATCGAACCTCAGGGCGACTGGGGCAAAGGCTCGGTTGATCTGGTAGAAATTCCGACTGCTGATGAAACCAACGACAACATTGTTGCTTTCTGGAGCCCGGACACCCTGCCGGAGCCGCTCAAGCCTTTTGATTTCGCTTATCGCCTGCACTGGACCATGGATGAAGCAGCTCTGCACCCGGCCGACAGCGCCTGGGCACAACAGACCCTGCGTTCGACCGGTGACGTCAAGCAATCCAACCTGATCCGCCAGCCAGACGGCAGTGTGGCGTATCTGGTGGACTTCGAAGGCCCGTCCCTCAAGGCTCTGCCGGAAAATGCTGCTGTGCGCAGCCAGGTCAGTGTGGGTGACAACGCCGAACTGGTTGAAAACAACGTGCGTTACAACCCTGAAACCAAGGGCTGGCGTTTGACCCTGCGGTTGAAAATCAAAGACCCGAGCAAGGCCACGGAAATGCGTGCAGCGCTGGTCCAGGACGTTGAGCCGGCTGCGGCCGCCAAAGCGGATAAGGCACCTGAGACCAAAGCCGAGAAAGCTGCGGCCAAGGCACAGGACAAGAAAGACCACGCAGCCAAGGACGCCAAGGCGCCTGAAGCGACCCCAGCCACTCCGGAGCCGGTCAAGACTGAAAAAGTGCTGACCGAGACCTGGAGCTACCAGTTGCCAGCCGATGAGTAATGCTCAGCCCCACCCGGCCTCGCTCAGCGAGTACCTGGCGCATTTACCACTGAGCGATGAGCAGCGCGCGGAACTGGCGAACTGCACCTCGTTCGCCGAGTTGCATGCGCGCCTGTCGGCGCAGAGCGACGTGGATGCCGCCGAGGCCGCTCAGGCTTCGGTGGGCACGCGTCTGAACCTGACTTCGGCGGCTGAACTTGAGGAAGCAGAAATGCTCGCCCTCGACGCCAGCGGCCGGGTCATGCTCAAGGCTACGCCGCCGATTCGCCGTACCAAGGTAGTGCCAGAGCCATGGCGCACCAATATCCTGGTGCGTGGCTGGCGGCGCCTGACCGGGCGCAGCAACCCGCCCAAGCCGGAAATCGACGAACGCGTCCTGCCCAAGGCCCGCTGGCGTACGGTGGGTTCGATCCGCCGCTACATCCTGCTGGTGTTGATGCTCGGCCAGACCATCGTTGCGGGCTGGTACATGAAAGGCATCATGCCGTACCAGGGCTGGTCGTTCGTTGACCTTGAAGAAGTATTGCACCAGCCGTTGATGCAAACGGCCCAGCAAGTGCTGCCCTATGCCCTGCAAACCAGCATCCTGATCCTGTTCGGGATTCTGTTCTGTTGGGTGTCGGCGGGTTTCTGGACCGCCCTGATGGGCTTTCTGGAACTGCTGACCGGGCACGACAAATACCGTATTTCCGGCGCCAGCGCCGGTAATGAACCGATCCCGGAACAAGCGCGTACTGCGCTGGTGATGCCGATCTGCAACGAAGACGTCACCCGTGTATTCGCGGGTTTGCGCGCGACTTACGAGTCGGTGGCCGCCACCGGCGACCTGGACCGCTTCGACTTCTTCGTCCTCAGTGACAGCAACGACCCCGATATCTGCGTTGCCGAGCAACAGGCCTGGCTGGATGTATGCCGCGAAACCGAAGGTTTCGGGCGCATCTTCTATCGCCGTCGCCGTCGCCGTGTGAAACGTAAAAGCGGCAACCTTGACGACTTCTGCCGTCGCTGGGGCGGTGATTACAAGTACATGGTGGTGCTCGACGCAGACAGTGTGATGAGCGGTGAGTGCCTGACCAGCCTGGTACGCCTGATGGAAGCTACGCCGGACGCCGGTATCATCCAGACCGCGCCACGAGCCTCGGGCATGGACACGCTGTATGCGCGCATGCAGCAGTTCGCCACCCGTGTGTACGGCCCGCTGTTTACCGCCGGCTTGCACTTCTGGCAGTTGGGTGAATCCCACTACTGGGGTCACAACGCAATTATCCGCATGAAGCCGTTTATCGAGCACTGCGCCCTGGCACCGCTGCCGGGTAAAGGCGCTTTTGCGGGCGCGATCCTGTCCCACGACTTCGTGGAAGCCGCGTTGATGCGCCGTGCCGGTTGGGGTGTGTGGATTGCCTACGACTTGCCGGGCAGCTATGAAGAGTTGCCGCCTAACCTGCTGGATGAACTCAAGCGTGACCGTCGCTGGTGCCACGGTAACCTGATGAACTTCCGCCTGTTTCTGGTCAAGGGTATGCACCCGGTGCACCGTGCGGTGTTTCTGACCGGGGTGATGTCGTACCTGTCGGCACCGTTGTGGTTCTTCTTCCTGCTGTTGTCGACGGCCCTGCTGGCGGTCAACACGCTGATGGAGCCACAGTACTTCCTGGAACCACGGCAGTTGTACCCGTTGTGGCCACAGTGGCACCCGGAAAAAGCCGTGGCGCTGTTTTCCACCACCATCGTCTTGTTGTTCCTGCCCAAGCTGCTGAGCATCATTCTGATCTGGGCCAAGGGTGCCAAAGAGTTCGGTGGCAAGTTCAAAGTAACGCTGTCGATGCTGCTTGAGATGCTCTTCTCGGTGCTGCTGGCACCGGTGCGCATGATCTTCCACACCCGCTTTGTACTGGCCGCGTTTCTGGGCTGGGCGGCGACCTGGAACTCGCCACAGCGTGACGACGACTCCACGCCGTGGAGCGAAGCCGTACGCCGTCATGGCCCGCAAACCCTGCTGGGTGCGGCATGGGCTGCATTGGTGCTGTGGTTGAACCCGAGCTTTTTGTGGTGGCTGGTACCGATTGTCGGTTCACTGATGTTGTCGATCCCGGTTTCCGTGATCTCCAGCCGGGTGAAACTGGGCCTCAAGACCCGTGACGAAAGCCTGTTCCTGATTCCTGAGGAATATGCGCCGCCCCGTGAGTTGTCGGCTACCGCCGAATACACCCATGAAAATCGCTACCATGCGCTGCATGACGGTTTTGTCCGGGCCGTGGTTGATCCGCAGCAGAACGCATTGGCCTGTGCTTTGGCGACCTCGCGTCACCGGGAAGCCGAGCCGATTGAGTGGTTGCGTACCGAGCGTGTGCGTCATGCACTCAAAGTCGGTCCAGAGGGCGTTACCAACAACGAGCGCATGCAGTTGTTGAGCGACCCGGTTGCCCTTGCACGCCTGCATGCGCTGGTGTGGAGCGAGGGGCACGAAGGCTGGCTGAACGCCTGGCGTGAGTCGGTTGCTGCCGACCCTCACGCACCGCTGTTGCCGTTGCAGCCTGCTGCTTGATCCTTCGTGAGCAACCCGTTTCCGCTTTAAGTGGGAGCGGGCTTGCTCGCGATTGCATCACCTCGTAATACCTGTTGCACCGCGTCGCTTGTATCGCGAGCAAGCCCGCTCCCACAGTGACTGTATCCCCCGGCCATTGGCCTTTTCTGTTTCAAAACTCGTCTCACAACCCTCAGTGAGTTAGCATCCGTTTTCGAATGGGTGAGTGCCCGGCTTTATTGGCTTTTTGCTTCAAGCCAGCCGCTGGCCAACACCTTAATTGAGTAGGTGAGGGGGAGTTGATGATGAAGAAGTTTGTCTCGAAACTGCTGTGCGGTGTCACTGCACTGCTGGCGATCAGCGCAGCCCATGCAGGCGCAATTGATGATGCGGTCAAGCGTGGCACCTTAAAGGTGGGCATGGACCCTACCTACATGCCCTTTGAAATGACCAACAAGCGTGGCCAGATCATTGGCTTCGAAGTTGACCTGCTCAAAGCGATGGCCAAGTCCATGGGTGTCAAGCTGGAGCTGGTATCTACCGGTTACGACGGCATCATCCCGGCCCTGATGACCAACAAGTTCGACATGATCGGCAGCGGCATGACCCTGACCCAGGAACGCAACTTGCGCCTGAACTTCAGCGAACCCTTCATTGTTGTGGGCCAAACCCTGCTGGTACGCAAGGAACTGGCTGACAAGATCAAGTCCTACAAAGACCTCAACGACCCGCAATACCGCCTGACCTCGAAAATCGGCACCACCGGCGAAATGATCGCCCGCAAGCTGATGTCCAAAGCCCAGTACCACGGCTACGACAACGAGCCTGAAGGTGTGCTGGACGTGGTTAACGGTAAGGCTGATGCCTTTGTATACGACGCGCCTTACAACGTTGTAGCCGTCAACAAGTTCGGTAACGGCAAACTGGTGTTCCTTGACCAGCCATTCACCTACGAGCCACTGGCCTTCGGTCTGAAGAAGGGTGACTACGACAGCATCAACTTCATCAACAACTTCCTGCACCAGATCCACGAAGACGGCACTTACGATCGCATCCATGACAAGTGGTTCAAAGACACCGCCTGGCTCAAGGACATGGAATAAGGCTGATTGAATCATCGCGGGCTTGCCCGCGATGACGGCCTCCCTAGCGATACAAGACGTGGAACCTGAAAGTGATCAAACAAAAAAAAGCCCAGTGGCCCTGGCACGTATTGACCGTGCTGGTGCTCATCGGCCTGGCGGGGGCTTTGTATTACGCCACCTCGCTGATGTCTTACGAATGGCGCTGGAACCGCGTCCCCCAGTATTTCGCTTATCAGGCCGAAGAAGCCCAGCGGGCTGCTGAGCACTCGACCATCATCGAACTGGTACGCAAGGGCGACACTGCCGAAGTGCTGCTGCGCGGTGATGATGGCAATGAACAACGGGTGAGCGTTGCCGGCAATAGCCTGCAACTGGCCGAAGGTGACGAAGTCGACGAAGGCGATGTGATCGGCGTCAACCGCCACTGGGCTGCGGGGCCGCTGCTGTGGGGCCTGTGGACGACCGTCTGGCTGTCGCTGGTGTCTGGCGTACTGGGCTTGATTATCGGGCTGGTTACGGGCCTGTGCCGGCTATCGAACAACCCGACCCTGCGCGACCTCTCGACACTGTACGTCGAACTGGTCCGTGGCACGCCGTTGCTGGTGCAGATTTTTATCTTCTACTTCTTTATCGGCACCGTACTCAACCTGTCCCGCGAATTTGCCGGTATTGCCGCGCTGTCGCTGTTCACCGGTGCGTATGTGGCTGAAATCATCCGCTCGGGCGTGCAGTCCATTGCTCGCGGGCAAAACGAAGCGGCCCGCTCGCTGGGCCTCAACGGCAGCCAGTCGATGCGCTATGTGGTGTTGCCGCAGGCGTTCAAGCGGGTGCTGCCGCCATTGGCCGGGCAATTTATCAGCCTGGTCAAGGACACTTCGCTGGTGTCGGTGATTGCCATTACCGAACTGCTCAAAAGCGGTCGGGAAGTCATCACTACCTCGTTTTCGCCGTTCGAAATCCTGTTCTGCGTAGCGGGCCTGTACCTGTTGATCAACCTGCCGCTGTCGCATTTCGCCAGCCGGCTTGAGCGGAGGCTCGCGCAAAGTGATTGAAGTTCGCGAACTGGTAAAAGTCTTCGACACCCGCGGCCATATCGTGCGCGCCGTGGACAACGTCAGCACCACCGTCGCCCAGGGCGAAGTGCTGGTGGTGATTGGCCCGTCGGGTTCCGGCAAGTCGACTTTCCTGCGCTGCCTCAACGGCCTGGAAGACTTCGACTCGGGCTCCGTCAGCATCGACGGCCTGGATCTGGCCAACCCCAAGACCGACGTGAACGCCTACCGGCGTGAAGTCGGCATGGTGTTCCAGCATTTCAACCTGTTTCCGCATATGACCGTGCTGGAAAACCTGTGCCTGGCGCAGAAGGTTGTGCGCAAGCGCGGCAAGACCGAGCGCGAAGCCAAGGCCCGGGCATTGCTGGACAAGGTCGGGATCGGGCAAAAAGCCAATGAGTACCCGTCACGTCTCTCGGGTGGCCAGCAACAGCGTGTGGCAATTGCCCGTGCACTGGCGATGGAACCCAAGGTGATGTTGTTTGACGAGCCGACTTCGGCGCTCGACCCGGAGATGGTCGGCGAAGTGCTGGACGTGATGAAGACCCTGGCCCGCGAAGGCATGACCATGGTCTGCGTGACCCACGAAATGGGCTTTGCCCGTGAAGTGGCGAACCGCGTGCTGTTCTTTGACCACGGCAAGTTGCTGGAAGATTCCGCCCCGGAAGATTTCTTCACCTCGCCCAAAGACCTGCGCGCCCAGGCGTTTTTGCGTCAGGTGCTTTAAGAGCAGGGCCTGCCTGCTTTTGTGGGAGCGGGCTTGCCCGCTCCCACAGGGGCAGAGGTTTCTAAACCTTGAACCGCCCCACCAATGTCTGCAAATGCGTACCCAGGCGCGCCAGTTCAACGCTGGAGGCTGCTGTCTCTTCGCTGGCGGCGGCGGTTTGCTCAGACACATCACGCACATTCAATACACTGCGGTTGATTTCCTCCGCCACCGCGCTCTGCTGCTCGGCGGCTGCGGCAATCTGCTGGTTCATGCCCTGAATCGTAGACACCGTGCGGGTAATATTGCCCAGTGATTCGCCTGCTCGACGGGTCAGCTCAACGCTGTTGTCAGTCAGGGCGCGGCTGCTGTCCATGCTGCTGGAGACCTGCTGGGTGCCGCTTTGCAGCCCGGCAATCAGCTCTTCGATCTCCTCCGTGGATTTTTGCGTGCGCTGCGCCAGGCTGCGTACCTCATCGGCCACCACGGCAAAGCCGCGACCGGCTTCACCCGCCCGTGCCGCTTCAATCGCCGCGTTGAGCGCCAGCAGGTTGGTTTGCTGAGCCACGGACTTGATCACGTCAAGCACACTGCCGATCTTGTCGCTCTCGCGCTTGAGATGGCCCATGGCGTCGGTGGAATGGCCGACTTCGATGGCCAGCTTCTCGATCTGGGCCAGGGCCTGCGCGACCACTGTGTCGCCTTCACGCGCCTGCTGGTCGGCCGCGAGCGCAGCCTCGGAAGCTTCTTCGGCATTACGCGCCACTTCCTGCACGGTTGCCGCCATTTCGTGCATGGCGGTAGCGACCTGATCGGTCTCGACCTTCTGGTTGTTGACCCCGGCGCTGGTTTGCTCGGTGACCGCCGAGAGTTCTTCGGCGGCACTGGCGATTTGCGTTATGCCGTCGCTGATACCGCCAATCAATTCCCGCAGGCCGGCAGTCATGCGCTGTATGGCTTGCTGTAGCTGGCCCAGCTCGTCGCGGCGGTCGGTCGGGTGGTCGTGGGTCAGGTCGCCTGCTGCAATGCGCTCAACGGTTTTGAGGGTGCGTTGCAGCGGTATGACTATCTGGCGGGTAATAACCCAGGCAGCAATGATGCCCAGTACCAGTGCCAGCAGTGTGCAGCCGATCAGCAGGTTGGTAGCCTGGCGGCTTTCGTTGTTGCGTTTGGTGGCCTGCAGGGTCGAGAGCTTCTGGCTTTGCTCGATCAGGACATTGCCCTGCTGGTGCATGCGTTCAACGGCTTGATCACTGGCCTGCGTACCCTGGATCAGGTCGGCGAAGGCACGTTTGTACTCCGCCACGGCGTTGAGCTGCTGCTCAACCAGGGCCAGGTCGTCGGGAGAGGTCAGTTGTTTGCGCGACAACGCCAGTGCGTTGTCCAGTTCGCTCAGTTGGTTGGTAACGCCGGCAAGTGCGCTTTCCCCGGGCTGGCGTTCATATTCGAGGCGGGCAATACGCAGGTCTTTGGTCAGGCTGATGATTTTCGAAATGTTGGCCAGCTTGTCGCCCCGGTCGATCACCGAGACCAGGCCGTTCCAGCCCGTGCCGGCAATCAGCAGGGTCAGCACCAGCACCAGGCCGAAGCCCAGGCAGAGTTTGCGGTTGACGCTGATATTGCCCAGCAGTTGGGCCAGCTGACGGTACATGGTGATACTCCTTGGAGGGGTATCAGGTCATCGGCGTCGTGGCCCGGAACTGAAGGACAGTTGCCGTTAGTGTGACGAAAGTCGCACCGCTCCTGGTCAGACCTTGAAACGGGCCACCAGGGTTTGCAGCTGTGTGCCTAGCCGTGCGAGTTCAATGCTGGAGGCGGCGGTCTGCTTGCTGGCGGTGGCAGTTTGCTCTGACACGTCGCGCACATTCACCACACTGCGGTTGATCTCTTCGGCCACCGCGCTTTGTTGCTCGGCCGCGGCCGCAATCTGCTGATTCATACCTTGAATGGTCGATACGGTACGGGTAATGGTGCTCAAAGACTCACCCGCCCGCCGGGTCAACTCTACACTGCTGTCCGTCAGCAACCGGCTGCTGTCCATGCTGCTGGATACTTGTTGCGTACCGTTTTGCAGGCCCGTGATCAGCACTTCAATCTCTTCCGTGGACTTCTGCGTGCGCTGCGCCAGGCTGCGTACCTCGTCGGCCACCACGGCAAAACCACGACCTGCCTCTCCGGCACGGGCGGCTTCAATTGCGGCGTTGAGGGCCAGCAAGTTGGTTTGTTGCGAAACAGCCTTGATGACATCCAGTACGCTACCGATCTTGTCACTTTCGTGCTTCAGATGTGCCATTGCATCAGTGGATAGCTGCACTTCCGCCACCAGGCGGCCAATCTGCTCAACGGCCTGGGCCACCACGGTGTCACCTTCCTGAGCTTGCAGGTCGGCGGTGATCGCGGCTTTGGACGCTTCCTGGGCATTGCGCGCGACTTCATGCACGGTGGCGGCCATTTCATTCATGGCAGTGGCGACCTGATCGGTTTCGATGCGCTGGCTGTTGACCCCTGCGCTGGTTTGCCCGGTAACGGCAGACAGCTGCTCCGCTGCGCTGGCAATTTGGCTAACGCCTTCGCCGATCCCGCAGATCAGTTCGTGCAAGCCCCCGCGCATGACTTCAATGGCCTGCTGCAGCTGGCCGGGTTCGTCACGGCGGGTTGTCGGGCGGCTCTGGCTGAGGTCACCGGCTGCCACGGCCCGGACAATATTGAGCGTGTCGCGCAAGGGCGTAACGATCTGCCAGGTGATGATCCAGGCCGCGATAATACCCAGCACCAGTGCCAATGATGCGCAGACCAGCAGCGCGGTTTTGGCGTGTCGGGTATCGATATCCCGTTGGTCAAGTTGTGACAGGGACAGTTTGTTGCTCAGGTCGACCAGTGCATCGCCCAGTACTTGCAGTTGTGATAATTGCTTGTCGCTATTCACTTGGGAATCGCGAAAGTCGATAAAGGCAGCGCGGTAGTTCTTCAGCGAAGCGATGGCCTGCTCGAATTGAGGGGCATAGGTAGCGGGCAGTCGCTTACTGAGGCTGGCCAGTTCTGCCAGCGCTTGATCGATGGCTTCCACGGCAGGCACCGCGGCATCGATGTCGCCGGTGTGGGTGTAGCCGCGCACCTCGAAGCGGGCCTGCAACAGCGACCGGTTGACCTGGTTGACGCTGTTGAACTCGGCCAGGTTTTCACTCTGGAGCACGTCCTTTTCGATCCCGGCAATCTGGCTGAGGGCGGCGACGGATGTTGCACCGAGCTTGGCCCTGCTGACTTCGCGTGCCCGGGTCGCCTCATCGATAGTGGCGAAGATGCTCTTGTACTGCTCGACGGCCCTGATTTCGTCCTTGCTCATGCTCAGGTCATTGGCCTGGACCATCAGCTTGTTGGCGGCGACCAGCTGGTTACCGATCTTGTTGAGCAGGTCATTGACCTCGCCCGGGCCGTTTTCACCGTTGTTCTTGTCGTAGGTGACGCGGGCAATGCGCAAATCCTTGATCAGGGCGATGACCTGGGAAATATTGGCCAGCTTGTCGCCCCGCTCAATCACGCTGGTCAGCCCCTTCCAGCCGGTGATGGTGATGAGCAGGGTCAGCAGCAACACAAGGCCGAAGCCCAGGCCGAGCTTACGATTGACACTGATATTGCCTAGTGTGGCAGTCAACCAATGGTTCATGGACGAGTTCCTTTTTTTGATCGATTGGCATCGATAACAGCCGTCCATGGCTTCTTGAGTGATATTGAAGTGCTACTGCATCGGCTCGAGCGAGCAAATCTTAAGGAGGAAAAGAGGCTACACAAATGTCAGGGGCTGCTGCGGGCCTGGAATGCGTCCGCAGCGCCCTGCAGAGCGGTCTAGAACAGGCGGGCGAGCAGCGCCGTGACGGCGGTTTCGACCCGCAGGATGCGTGCGCCCAGTTGCACTGGCTGCAAGCCCGCCTTGGCCAGCAAGTCGATCTCGTAGGGGATCCAGCCACCCTCAGGGCCGATGGCCAGGGTTACGGCCTCATCCAGCCCGCGCGGGCAGGCCGGGTAATCCCCCGGGTGGCCCACCAGGCCCAGGGTGCCTTCCACCAGCGCCGGCAGGCGGTCTTCGACAAACGGCTTGAAGCGTTTTTCGATGATGACCTCGGGCAACACGCTGTCACGGGACTGCTCCAGCCCCAGGATCAACTGTTCACGGATGGCTTCGGGCTCCAGAAACGGTGTCTGCCAGAAGCTTTTTTCAACCCGGTAGCTGTTGACCAGAATGATCTTGGGCACACCCATCGAGGCTACGGTTTGCAGCACCCGGCGCAGCATTTTCGGGCGCGGCAGCGCCAGCAGCAGGGTCAGTGGCAGTTTGGCGGGTGGCGGCAGGTCCAGGCTGTGGATAACCAGCTCAGCCTCTTTGGCCTCCAGACGCACCAGTTCGGCGCTGCCCATCAGCCCGCCAATGCGCCCCACGCGCAGGCTGTCGCCCACTGCAGCACGGTGAACTTCCTGCATATGCGTCAGGCGCCGGTCACGCAGGATCACGCGGTCGGCGGCAATGAAATCAGCCTCTTCGAGGAGCAGCAGGTTCACGCTTGTGGTGCTGGCGGTTGGGCGTCGTTATCGGCCGGTTGCTCGTCTGCGTCATCGCCACGCTTGTTTTTGCTGACCAGGCTGCCAAACAGGATGCCGATTTCAAACAGCATCCACATCGGGATCGCCAGCAAGGTTTGCGAGAAAATGTCGGGCGGGGTCAGGATCATGCCGACCACGAAGCAGCCGATAATCACGTAGGGGCGGATCTTGCGCAGGTATTGCACATCGACGATGCCGATCCACACCAGCAGCACTACGGCTACGGGGATTTCAAAGGCCACGCCAAAAGCAAAGAACAGGGTCATGACGAAATCAAGGTAGCTGCTGATATCGGTCATCATCGCAACCCCTTCCGGGGTGGCAGCGGCGAAGAACTTGAACACCAGCGGGAATACCAGGAAGTAGGCAAAGGCCATGCCGGCGTAAAACAGGAAAATGCTCGACACCAGCAGGGGCACGGCGATGCGTTTTTCATGCTTGTACAGGCCCGGTGCAATAAACCCCCAGATCTGATGCAGGATCACCGGAATGGCGATAAACAGCGAGACCATCATGGTCAGCTTGAGGGGGGTCAGGAACGGCGAGGCCACGTCGGTGGCGATCATCGTTGCACCCACCGGCAGGTATTCACGCAGCGGCGTGGAGACCAGGGTGTAGATCTGCTGGGTAAAGGCAAACAGCCCGGCAAAAATGATGAAAATCGCCGCGATGCAGCGCAACAGGCGGGTACGCAACTCGGTCAGGTGCGAAACCAGCGGCATTGGCTGGTCGTGTTCAGGCTTATCGCTCATGCGCTTAAGGGGCTCGCGGTGGCAGGGTGGGGTCGTGTGGCGCTGCCGGTTGCGGCGCAGGGGCGGACGCGGTTTTGCTCAGGGTCACGGGCGCAGCGCTCGCAGACTCTGGGTGTGCGACGGGAGCGGTACTGACAGGTGGCTCGGTGGGCGTTAACGGCTTCACAGCGTCCTGCAGCGGAGCCAGAATTTTCTTGGCTTCCTCTTCCATCGACAGGATATGTTCGTTGTGCAGCTGCCGACGTATTTCGTCCGCGCCGATTTCCCGTTCAACTTCCTGTTTGATCGCATTAAAGCTGCGTTTCAGGCGCCCGATCCACAGGCCCGCCGTGCGTGCAGCACCCGGCAAGCGCTCGGGGCCGAGCACCAGCAGGGCCACCAGGCCGACGAGCAGCAGTTCACTGAAGCTGATACCGAACATTAGTTTTGGCTCACACGTCTTTGCGGGTCGGCTCTTCGACTTTTTGCGCCTGCACGTCGATGGTGTGCGGCTCGTTCAGGGTCGAAGTGGTGTGCGGCTGCGGCGCGGCGGTTGGCTGCGCAGGTGGAACCACGGGCTCGGCAGGTTTTTCGTCGTCGTTCATGGCCTTGCGAAAGCCCTTGATCGATTCGCCGACATCCGTGCCCAGGTTTTTCAGTTTTTTGGTGCCGAAGACAAGGACTACGACTACCAGAATGACGATCCAGTGTTTCCAGTCAAAAATGCCCATGATCTGTTCCTTTGCAAATAAGGGTTAGGTGGACGGCCGCGAGGCTTTTTCCACATGGCCGGAGGTGCCGATACGACGCTCCAGTTCATCCAGTACGGCCTGAGGGTGCTGCCCCAGCTGGGCCAGCATGATCATGCTATGGAACCACAGATCGGCTGTTTCGTAGATGACATCGCTGCAATCACCGCTGATGGCAGCGTCCTTGGCGGCGATGATGGTCTCGATCGACTCTTCGCCGACCTTTTCCAGAATCTTGTTCAGGCCCTTGTGGTACAGACTGGCCACATAGGAGCTGTCCGGGGTTGCGCCTTTGCGCGCTTCGAGCACTTGGGCTACGCGGCTCAGAGTGTCAGTCATGGGAGTGCCCTGCTTGGTAAATGGCGTGCGGATCTTTAAGTACCGGGTCGACGATCTTCCACTCGGCGTTTTCGTACACGCGGTAGAAGCAGCTCTGACGGCCGGTATGGCAGGCGATATCACCGATTTGTTCGACCATCAGGATGATCACGTCGGCGTCGCAGTCCAGGCGCATTTCATGCAGCTTTTGCACATGGCCGGACTCTTCGCCCTTGCGCCACAGCTTGCCACGGGAACGTGACCAGTAGATGGCACGGTTCTCGGTTGCCGTCAGGCTCAGTGCCTCGCGGTTCATCCAGGCCATCATCAGTACGCGCCCGGTTTTGTGGTCCTGGGCAATCGCCGGCACCAGGCCGTCGTTGTCCCATTTGATCTCGTCCAGCCAGTCTTTCATGTTCGACTCCGACAACCTGCCTCAGCCCTGTGGCTGAGGCCTGGTGAATTAACAGTTTGCCAGCCTCGACCGGGGCTGGCTATCGGCGCACGATCAGATACAAGCCCACGGCCAGCATTATGCCGGCAGGCCAATAGCCTGCAGTGTGTAGCGGGCCAATACTGGCCAGTAATGCGCCAGCGGCCAGATGCCCGGCACCGATCAGGCGCAGGAACCAGCTGTCACGGGGTTCGCGCACGACCAATTGTTTGTTATGGGCATGGGGCTGCGACATGCGTTCGAGCAAGTCGCGGGTCATGCCGGCCAGATGCGGGATCTGCTCGACCTGGCTGTGCAGGTTGCGCAGCAGGGTCTTGGGGCTGACGCGCTCACGCATCCAGCGCTCAAGGAACGGCTGGGCGGTACTCCACAAATCCAGGTCGGGGTACAGCTGGCGGCCCAGGCCTTCGATATTGAGCAGGGTTTTTTGCAGCAGCACCAACTGTGGCTGAACTTCCATATTGAAGCGTCGCGCAGTTTGGAACAGGCGCATAAGCACCTGGCCAAAGGAAATCTCCTTCAGCGGCTTTTCGAAGATCGGCTCACAGACGGTGCGGATCGCCGCTTCAAACTCGTTGAGCTTGGTGTGCGCCGGTACCCAGCCTGAATCGATGTGCAACTGCGCCACGCGCCGGTAATCGCGCTTGAAAAAGGCGAACAGGTTGCGCGCCAGATAGTCCTGGTCCTCGGGGGTCAGGCTGCCGACAATGCCGCAGTCGATGGCGATGTATTGCGGGGCCCACGGGTTCACGGTGCTGACAAAAATGTTGCCGGGGTGCATGTCGGCATGAAAGAAGCTGTCGCGGAACACCTGGGTGAAGAAAATCTCCACGCCACGTTCGGCCAGCATTTTCATGTCGGTGCGCTGATCGGCCAGGGCCGCAAGGTCGGTGACCTGGATCCCGTAGATGCGCTCCATCACCAACACTTTCGGGCGGCACCAGTCCCAGTAGACTTGCGGCACATACATCAGCGGCGAGCCTTCGAAGTTGCGCTTGAGCTGGCTGGCATTGGCCGCTTCACGCAACAGATCGAGTTCGTCGTAAATGGTTTTTTCGTAGTCACTGACCACATCCACCGGATGCAGCAGGCGGGCGTCTGCGCTCAAACGCTCGGCAGTGCGGGCGAGGATAAACAGCCAGGCCAGGTCGGAGCCGATGATCGGCTTGAGGCCCGGGCGTACAACCTTGACCACCACTTCTTCGCCGGTCTTGAGTTTGGCCGAGTGAACCTGGGCCACCGAGGCCGAGGCCAGTGGTTCGATATCAAAACGGCTGAACACTTCACTGATCCGGGCGCCGAGCTGTTCTTCGATCAGCTTGACTGCCAACTGCGGGTCAAACGGCGGTACGCGGTCTTGCAGCAGCATCAGCTCATCGGCGATATCGGCGGGCAGCAGGTCGCGGCGGGTCGAAAGGATCTGGCCGAACTTGATGAAAATCGGCCCCAGATCCTGCAACGCCAGGCGCAGGGCGGCACCGCGGCTCAGCTCCAGTTTTTTGCGCGGGAACCAGCGCCACGGCAGTGCATAGCGCAGGGACAACATCCACCACGGCAAGGGCAGGGCGAACAGCAGGTCATCGAGCCGGTAGCGAATGACGACGCGCTGGATGCGGAACAAACGGCGTATGGCAAGCAGCTTCATGCGTTATCGCTGGAATTGAGGGATCGGCAAAGGCGCTCAAAGCGCGCTTCAAGGCGATCCAGGTCGAGTTTGAGTTGGTCCAGCTCGTCAAAGCGCGCTTGCGCCTCACGTTCTCCGACCAAAGTGCGGGCTTCTTCGCTCAGGTATTCGGCCAGGTTCTGGTTGATGCTGGCGAAACCTTGTTGATACCAGTTGGCGCGGCTGCGTACATGGCCACCGATCAATGCCGTTGCCACAGGCCCGATCCAGTTCGAAAGTTCATACTCCCAATCCAGTTCCAGGTCTTGCAGCACCGCCGCCAATTCCATCAACACAGCGCTGTCGCCTTCGAGTTCGACTTCAGGGCTGTGCAGGATGGCGCTCTTGTCCTTGCTCAGAGCAAGGCGCAACAGGCTGGAGGCAGGCGCGCGCAGGGTGCAGTCAGGCTCGGCTGCCCATTGGCTCGCCAGCATCAGGCCTTCTTCGCTGGGCAGAATAAACAGGTGCAGCGCAGGGCTGGCGCAATCGACGGCAATCAACTTGCCGGTCAAGGGGCGCAAACGCGCCAGGGCCGTGCTGTCCAGCCGCAATACGCGGTTGACGCCGTGTTCGACGCTGGCGAGAAGGCCGCGCAGCAACATCAGGGCTTGATGCCGCGATGCAGGGCGACGATACCTGAGGTCATGTTGTGATAGGTCACGCGGTCAAAACCGGCCTCGACCATCATCGACTTCAGGGTTTCCTGGTCCGGGTGCATGCGGATCGATTCTGCCAGGTAGCGATAGCTTTCCGGGTCGTTGAGGATCAGCTTGCCCACCATCGGCATGAAAGCGAACGAGTAGGTGTCGTAGACCTTGGACATCAGCGCGTTGGTCGGCTTGGAGAACTCCAGTACCAACAGGCGGCCGCCCGGCTTCAGCACGCGCAGCATGGAGCGCAGGGCGTCTTCCTTGTGGGTCACGTTGCGCAGGCCGAAAGCGATGGTCACGCAATCGAAATAGTTGTCCGGGAACGGCAGCTTTTCAGCGTCGGCCTGAACGAACTCGATATTGCCGGCTACGCCCTTGTCCAGCAGGCGGTCACGGCCGACTTTAAGCATGGACGCGTTGATATCAGCCAGCACGACCTGGCCGGTAGGGCCAACCAGATGGGAAAACTTGCGGGCCAGATCGCCGGTACCGCCAGCGATGTCCAGCACCTTGTTGCCCGGGCGTACACCGGACAGCTCGATGGTAAAACGCTTCCACAGACGGTGCATGCCGCCTGACAGAACGTCGTTCATCAGGTCATATTTGCCGGCTACAGAGTGGAAAACCTCGGCGACTTTCTCGGCCTTCTGGCTTTCCGGTACGTTTTTGAAGCCGAAGTGAGTGGTGGGTTCGGCATCGCTGCCTTTGCGCTGATCAGTCATATCGCTGTCACCAAAAGAGAATGCTGGCCATTCTAATCCCGGTGGCCGGCTTTGTCTTGGCGAGGGTGAATGTATAGTGGCGGCTTTATTTATCAGGAGCCACGCCATGGCGCGTATCAGCGTTGAACGTACCCACAGTCTGGGCCTTGAGGCCGCACGTGAGAAAGCCCGGCCTTTGGTCGAGAAACTGGCCAGCCAGTATGGCCTGACCCCTACCTGGGCGGGCGACACGGTAAAACTGAAGCGCTCGGGAGTGAATGGCACCCTGCTAATCAGCGACAACAACGTCAAGGTCGATGTGGAACTGGGCCTGTTGATGTCGGCGATGAGCGGCATGATCCAGTCGGAAATCGAACGCTCGCTGGATAAGGCGCTGGCGTAGTCGTGTTGCCGGTCTAATAGCGGCCGCGCCCTTGATACAAGGCGGTTTAACGTCTAAACCTGATGCAGGTGAGCACCTTTGTTCATCTTGATGATTCGACGATCCTGCTCACCGGCGTCGCGACATGACATTGAGGGGAACACGATGGCTGCGAAAAAACCGACTGCTAAAGACAGCAACACCTGGGTAGGCAAGGTGGAAGAGTACTCACGAAAAATCTGGCTGGCTGGTTTGGGTGTGTACTCGAAAATTGATACCGATGGCAGCAAGCTCTTCGACACCCTGGTCAAGGATGGCGAAAAGGCCGAAAAACTGGCCAAGGATGCCGGGCACAAAGTGGCCGAGGGCGTTAAATCGTCGACATCGTCTGCGCGTTCCAGGGTTGAAGATGTCAAGGATCTGGCCCTGGAAAAGTGGGGCGAGTTCGAAGAAGCTTTCGACAAGCGCCTTAATAGCGCCATTACCCGCTTGGGTGTCCCCAGCCGTGATGAGGTCAAGGCGCTGCATGCCAAGGTCGAGACCCTGACCAAGCATATCGAGAAGCTGACTGCGGCGGCTGCCAAAGTTGCGGCCAGCAAGGCGCCGGTTGCGAGCAAGGCGGCACCGGCCAAGGCTGCGGCAAAACCTGCGGTTGCCAAAGCGGCTGCCAAGCCTGCGGCCAAGCCCGCTGCTGTTAAAGCTCCTGCGGCCGCGAGCAAGCCAGCAGCCGCCAAACCGGCCGCCAAAAAACCTGCGGCCAAGAAACCAGTAGCGCCTAAAGCGCCAGCGGTTGATGCCAAGGGAACGACTTCCACTTTGTAGCCGCTGACGAGCCGCGCGAGGCTGCGCCCGGCGGCGAAGCCGTCGTAAATCCGGTAAACGCAGTGCATCTGAATAACCGGAGTGGATGGTTCTACGACGGCTTCGCCGCCGGGCGCAGCCTCGCTGCGCGCGCCTCAGCGGCTACAAAAAAGCTGCAGCCGGCTCAGAGCATCAATTTGACCACCGACACCGACGGGTCGCGGGACTTGCCGGCTTTTTTCAGTTCCTGCAAGTAATCCGCCCACAGCTCTTGCTGGCGCACGCCAAGCTGGTAGAGGTAGTCCCAGGTAAACAGCCCGCTGTCGTGACCGTCATCGAAGGTCAGTTTCAACGCGTACTGGCCTGCGGGTTCGATCTTGCTCAAGCCGACATTGATCTTGCCAAATTGCAGAATCGGATTGCCATGGCCCTGGACCTCGGCAGACGGCGAGTGCACGCGCAGAAACTCGGCCGGCAGGTGGTGCTCTTCGCCGGACGGGTATTTGAGGGTGAGGGTCTTAGAAGCTTTGTGCAGGTTGATGGCACTGGGGATCATGGTCATAACCTTAGGTCATTGCACAAGCGCTGTAGCCGCTGAGAGCGGCTACAGGTGCAAAGGGCTTACAAGATGTAGCGCGAGAGGTCTTCGTTCTCGGCCAGTTCGCCCAGGTGGCTGTTGACGTATTCGGCGTCGATGCGGATAGGCTCCTCATTCTGCGCACTGGCGATATCACCGGCGCTGAAGGACACCTCTTCGAGCAAACGTTCAAGCAGCGTGTGCAGGCGGCGGGCACCGATATTCTCGGTTTTCTCGTTCACCTGCCAGGCAATTTCGGCCAGGCGCTTGATCCCTTCAGGCATGAACTCGATGTTCAGGCCTTCGGTTTTCAGCAGCTCGCGGTATTGCTCGGTCAACGAAGCGTGCGGCTCGCTGAGGATGCGTTCGAAATCCTGTGGCGACAGCGCCTTGAGTTCAACGCGGATCGGCAGACGGCCTTGCAGCTCGGGCACCAGGTCGCTTGGCTTGCTCAGGTGGAACGCACCGGAAGCGATAAACAGGATGTGGTCGGTCTTGACCATGCCCAGTTTGGTATTGACGGTGCAACCTTCGATCAGCGGCAGCAGGTCGCGCTGCACACCTTCGCGGGACACATCGGCGCCACCGACATTACCGCGCTTGGCCACTTTGTCGATTTCATCGATAAACACGATACCGTGCTGTTCGACCGCTTCCAGGGCCTTGGCCTTGAGTTCTTCGTCATTAACCAGGCGACCGGCTTCTTCGTCACGCACCATTTTCAGGGCTTCTTTGACTTTCAGCTTGCGGCTCTTGCGCTTGCCTTTGCCCATGTTGGCAAACAGGCTTTGCAACTGGTTGGTCATTTCTTCCATGCCAGGCGGCGCGGAGATGTCCACACCAACAGCATCGGCGACTTCGATTTCGATTTCCTTGTCGTCCAGCTGGCCTTCACGCAGACGCTTGCGGAACAGCTGGCGAGTGTTGGAATCCTGCGGTACGGCGGCTTCTTCGCCGAATGTGCGGGCAGGAGGCAGCAGAGCGTCGAGGATGCGCTCTTCGGCGGCGTCTTCGGCACGGTGGCGAACCTTTACGATTTCCTGTTCGCGCAGCAGCTTGATTGCAGCATCAGCCAGATCACGGATGATCGACTCGACGTCGCGGCCTACATAGCCAACTTCGGTGAACTTGGTCGCTTCAACCTTGATGAACGGTGCGTTGGCCAATTTGGCCAGACGACGGGCGATCTCGGTTTTACCGACGCCGGTAGGGCCGATCATCAAGATGTTTTTTGGTGTGACTTCAACGCGCAGTTCTTCCGGCAGTTGCATCCGGCGCCAGCGGTTACGCAGCGCGATGGCAACGGCGCGCTTGGCATCGTCCTGGCCGATGATGTGGCGATTGAGTTCGTGGACAATTTCGCGGGGAGTCATGGACATAATAATTGGCGTTCCTCTAGCAGAATCAAGGTTCACAAACGGGCCGTTGAAGCGGCCCGGCAGGTGACTTATTCAGCGAGGTCCTGCTCCTCAATAGTGATGTTGTGGTTGGTGAATACGCAGATATCGCCAGCAATACCGAGTGCTGTTTCAGCGATTTCGCGGGCCGACAGTTCGGTCTTCATCAGCAGGGCACGGGCCGCTGCCTGGGCGAATGCACCGCCCGAACCCATTGCGATCAAGCCGTCTTCAGGCTCAACCACGTCACCGTTACCGGTGATGATCAAGGATGCGTCCTTGTTGGCTACGGCCAGCATGGCTTCCAGGCGGCTCAGCGAGCGGTCGGTACGCCATTCTTTGGCCAACTCGACAGCGGCGCGAACCAGATGGCCCTGGTGCTTTTCAAGCTGGCCTTCAAAGCGTTCGAACAGGGTGAATGCATCAGCGGTGGCACCGGCGAAACCGGCGATGACCTGGCCGTGATAGAGGCGACGGACTTTTTTCGCGTTGCCTTTCATCACGGTATTGCCAAGAGAAACCTGGCCGTCGCCAGCCATGACGACTTTGCCGTGGCGGCGTACTGAAACGATGGTGGTCAAGGGAGAGTCTCCACGCAGCGGGGCGAAAATGCCTGATGGAAATACATATGGGGGTTGTCGCGGATTTTTCAACAGCGGGGAGGGAATGGGGATGAACGGGGAGGCAGGATTTGGCGAAGATGTTGTGGGAGCGGGCTTGCTCGAAATGCAGACGACCCGAAGTGTCAGGCTGATCGCGGTGATGCCATCGCGAGCAAGCCCGCTCCCACAGGGTGTAGCGTAATCCCGTGGGAGCGGCTGCTGTCAGCGGCGCTGTTGCAACAACAGGTTGTTGAAACCGCCGCCCGCCAATTGCTTTTGGGCCACCGTCAACTGGTCGCGATTGCTGAACGGGCCAACCAGCACCCGGTACCAGGTTTCGTCTTTCACCGTGCCGGCTTCAACCGTAGCGGTCTGGCCCAGCAGGATGATTTGCGCGCGTACTTTTTCGGCATCGGCCTGTTTGCGGAACGAGCCCGCTTGCAGGAAGAACTTGGTAACCGGTGCCGCCTTGACGACAGGTGGCGCTGGAGGCGGAGTGATTCCGCTCAAGGCTGCCTGGGCGCGGGCGGTGTCGATTTTGGCTGCTTCAGCCGGTGTTACCGGTGCCAGCGGCGCGGTTTGTGGTGTAGGCAGGGTCTTCTCGGGCACGGCTTCTGGCGGCACGAGCACTTCAGACTCGGGCAGCAAGGTATAGAAGTCGTACTTGGGCTTGGCCGGCTGAGTCGGGCTCGGCGCGGTCTTGTTGGCTTCGGCCACTTTCGTGGCTTTCTGCTGCTCCTGCTTGACCCGTTTGACGTCATCACCCTGGCCGGGTTCGAGCTTCATCAGAAACACGATAAAGGCGCCCACGGTCAGGCCGATGGCCATCCATAGCCAGCCCGGGATCGGCTTTTTGGCGGGCGCCTGATACCGGCTGGCACCACGCTTGGGTACTGGTTTCTTCTTGGCGGCCAACTTACATGCGCTCCAGGGTTTCCAGACCCAGCAGTTCCAGGCCTTGCTTGAGGGTACGGCCTGCCAGTGCCGCCAGGCGCAAGCGGCTCTGTTTCTGTGCTTCGTCTTCGGCGCTCAGGATCGGGCAGTTCTCGTAAAAGCTGGAGAACAGGCCGGCCACTTCGTACAGGTAAGTACAGAGGGTATGAGGCGTGCCTTTTTCGGCCACGTTGTTCAGCACCTCGCCGAACTGCGCCAGCTTGGCAGCCAGTTCCTGTTCTTGCGGGGCTTCAAGCACGATCTGGCCCTGCACTTCTTCAAAGCCCTTGCCCAGTTTGCGGAACACGCCCGCAACGCGGGTGTAGGCGTACAGCAGGTAAGGTGCGGTATTGCCTTCAAAGTTCAGCATCAAGTCGAAGTTGAAGCTGTAGTCGCTGGTGCGGTGCTTGGACAGGTCGGCGTATTTCACCGCGCCAATGCCGACAACTTTGGCGATGGCACGCAGTTCGTCTTCAGGCAACTCCGGGTTTTTCTCTTTAACCAACGTGTAGGCACGTTCTTTGGCTTCGTTGAGCAGGTCAATGAGTTTAACCGTACCGCCATCACGGGTCTTGAATGGACGGCCATCGGCGCCGTTCATGGTGCCGAAGCCCATGTGTTCCATTTCCATCGGATGGGTGATGAAACCGGCCTTGCGCGCAACCGCAAACACCTGCTGGAAGTGCAGGGCCTGGCGCTGATCGACGAAGTACAGGGCGCGATCGGCTTTCAATACGCCGCTGCGATAGCGGATGGCTGCCAAGTCAGTGGTGGCGTATAGATAGCCGCCGTCAGCTTTGACGATGATGACGGGCAGCGGTTCGCCTTCGGCATTCTTGAATTCATCGAGGAACACGCACTGGGCGCCGTTGCTCTCGACCAGCATGCCCTTGGCCTTGAGGTCGTTGACCACGTTGATCAGGTCGTCGTTGTAGGCGCTTTCGCCCATTACGTCAGCCATGGTCAGTTTAACGTTCAACTGCTCGTAGATTTTCTGGCAGTGCGACAGTGAGATGTCTTTGAACTTGGTCCACAGCGCCAGGCAGTCCGGGTCACCGGCTTGCAGCTTGACCACCAGGCTACGGGCACGGTCGGCGAACTCCGGGGACTCGTCAAAGCGTTTTTTCGCGGCGCGGTAGAAGTTTTCCAGATCGGACAGCTCGTCGCTGGTGATCGGGTTTTCTTCCAGATAGGCCATCAGCATGCCGAACTGGGTGCCCCAGTCGCCTACGTGGTTTTGGCGAATCACCTCGTCGCCGAGGAATTCCAGTACACGGGCCACGCCATCGCCAATGATGGTGGAGCGCAAGTGGCCCACATGCATCTCTTTGGCCAGGTTGGGCGCGGACATGTCGATCACGGTACGCATGGCCGGGGTGGCCTTGCGTACACCGATTTTCTCGTCAGCCAGGGCCGCGTCGAGGCGCGAAGCCAGGGCCTGGGTGTTCTGGAAGAAATTCAGGAAGCCAGGGCCGGCGATTTCGGTTTTGCTGATCTGCTCATCGGCGGGCAGTGCCGCGATGATTTTTTCAGCCAGATCACGGGGTTTCATACCCGCAGGCTTGGCCAGCATCATGGCGATGTTGCTGGCGAAGTCGCCGTGGGTTTTGTCACGGGCGTTTTCCACCTGAATCGCTGGCGTCAGGCCTTCAGGCAACACACCTTCTGTGACGAGTTGAGCTAGGGCTTGTTGAATAAGCTGGCGAATGGTGTCTTTCATGGTCTTCTCTTTCGACCGCAAGCGCGGTAGCGCTTCAGTGCGCAGGTGGAAAAACTGGGTATTATCCGTTGCAAGGTCGGCCTTGCCAACCTTAGCAGGCGGGTTATGGATCTGCGGTGTTCGGTTATTACTTCAAAACGGTGGGCGCGAGCTTGCTCGCGATGGCATCGCTGCGGTTTTCAAGTTGTACCGCGTCGTCTGCATCGCGAGCAAGCCCGCTCCCACGGGGGGCATGAGGTGACTCAATAAAGGTCTACCGGGTCCACGTCCAGCGACCAGCGCACCTGACGACCGCTGGGCATTTGCTCAAGGACCAGCAGCCATTGGCTCAGTAAACGATGCAGCGGTGCACGGGCATTGGCTTGTAATAGTAGTTGAGCACGGTAGCGTCCGGCCCTGCGCTCCATTGGCGCAGGCACGGGGCCGAGCAACTCGATACCCCCCAGGTTCAGCTCACCCAGCAGGCGCTCAGCCTCGCTGCAGGCTTCATCCAGAAAACCTTCGGCTTGTCCCGGTTTGTGGGCTTCTGCGCGCAGCAGCGCCAGATGGGCGAAAGGCGGCAGCCCTGCCGCCCGGCGTTCGCTCAGGGCCTGTTCGGCGAAGGCGAAGTAACCCTGCTCGGTCAGTTGGATCAGCAGCGGGTGGTCGGCCAGATGGGTCTGGATAATCACCTTGCCCGGCTCTTCAGCCCGGCCGGCCCGGCCCGCGACCTGAACGATCAGCTGGGCCATGCGCTCGCTGGCGCGGAAGTCGCCGGAGAACAGGCCGCCATCGGCATCCAGGATCGATACCAGCGTCACCCGGGGGAAGTGATGGCCTTTGGCGAGCATTTGTGTGCCGATCAGTATGCACGGCTGGCCCTTCTGGATCGTGGCAAACAGTTGGTTCATCGCGTCCTTGCGCGAGGTACTGTCTCGATCTACCCGCAGTACCGGGTAGTCGGGGAACAAAATCCCCAGCCGCTCTTCGGCGCGCTCAGTCCCGGCACCTACTGGCCGCAGGTCGACTTTGCCGCATTGCGGGCAGTTGCGCGGAACGCGCTCGACGTAGCCGCAGTGATGGCAGCGTAGCTCGCCAGAGCGCTGATGAACGGTCATGCGCGCATCGCAGCGCTGGCATTCAGACATCCAGCCACAGTCATGGCACAGCAATGTCGGCGCGAAGCCTCGACGGTTCAAAAACACCAGTACTTGCTGGCCTGCAGCGAGGGTCTGGCCGATGGCCTGTTGCATCGGCCCGGAAATGCCGCTGTCCAGGGGACGGCTTTTCACATCCAGGCGCAGAAAACGAGGCTGTTTGGCCCCGCCAGCACGTTCGTTCAGGCGCAGCAAGCCGTAACGGCCGGTGTAGGCGTTGTGCAGGCTTTCCAGTGATGGCGTTGCGGAGCCGAGTACGATGGGGATGTTTTCCTGCCGGGCACGCACCAGTGCCAGGTCGCGGGCGTGGTAGCGCAAACCTTCCTGCTGTTTATAAGAGCCGTCGTGCTCTTCGTCGATAATGATCAGCCCCGGGTTTTTCATCGGGGTGAACAGCGCTGAACGCGTGCCAATAATAATGTCGGCTTCGCCATCACGGGCTGCCAGCCAGCTTTCCAGGCGCTCGCGGTCATTGACCGCAGAATGCACCAGCGCAATACGGGCATTGAAGCGTTGTTCGAAGCGGGCCAGGGTTTGCGGACCCAGGTTGATTTCCGGGATCAGCACCAGCGCCTGCTTGCCGGCCTGGAGGGTTTCACGGATCAATTGCAAATACACTTCGGTCTTGCCGCTGCCAGTGACCCCGGCCAGCAGGAAGGCATGGAAGTGGTCGAAACCTGCGCGAATCGCTTCGTAGGCAGCGCGTTGCTCGTCGTTGAGCGGCAACTCGGGCTGAGCCAGCCAATGTTCATGGCGCTCACTGGGTGCATGGCGGCGGATTTCGACAGTGACCAGCTCCTTGGCCAGCAGCAGGTCGAGGCTGTCCTTGCTCAGCATCAACTTGCTTAACAGTTGATGCGCCACGCCGTGGGGGTGCTGGGCGAGGGTGGCCAGTGCTTCACGCTGGCGTGGAGCGCGGGCAACACGGGGGTCGTCAAGCCGGGCGCCCGGGGCAATCTGCCAGAATCGTTCCTGGCGCGTTTCGGCCAGCTCACCCTGGCGCAGCAATACTGGCAACGCCCAGCTCAGGGTGTCGCCCAGGCTGTGCTGGTAGTACTGCGACGTCCACAGGCACAGCTTGAATAAAGAGGCGGGCAGCGGCGGCGTGGCGTCGAGCAGGGCGATGGCGGGCTTGAGCTTTTCGGCTGGTACTTCGCTGTGGTCGACCACCTCGACCAGTATGCCAATCATCTCCCGTCGTCCGAACGGTACCCGCAGGCGCATGCCGGGCTGTAATTGACTGCGCAGCACGCCAGCAGGCGCCCGGTAATCAAACAGGCGGCGCAAGGGGGAAGGCAGGGCAAGGCGCAAAATGGCGTCGGGCACGCGGGGCTCTCAAGTGATGAACGGCAAAGATGGCCCGGAGCCTAGCAGACAACGCCGCGCGGGACTAAAAGGCAGGTCAATGAACTGTGAAACTTGCAGGCGGATCATGCTTTGCCGCTTGCGTCAATGTAAAGGTCTGGTATTATCGGCGCCCTAATTTTACGTGCGGTATTCAACAATGGTGTTGAGTGGCGGCACGCTAGAGGAATACCCCATGAAAGCCGATATCCATCCAGCGTACGAAACAATCCTGGTAACTTGCAGCTGCGGCAACAAGTTCGAAACTCGTTCGAACCTGTGCAAGCCACTGGGCACCGACGTATGCAACGAGTGCCACCCGTTCTACACCGGTAAGCAGAAAACTCTGGACGTTGGCGGTCGTGTTGATCGCTTCAAAACTCGTTTCGGTGCTTTCGGCGCTACGAAAAAAGCCGCCGAGTAAGGCGCATGACCATGGGCAGGCTTTTGGGTCTGGCCAGGTTATTGAAAAAGGCGTCCCTTGCGGGCGCCTTTTTTGTGCCTGCGATTTGGCTGGCCAGTGTTTCGGCCGCGCCGCTGTGTCCGGCGCCAGGGGCTGTGGCCTACGCCACGGTGGAGCGGGTGACCGATGGCGACACCCTGCGTCTCAAGGATGGCCGCAGCGTGCGCATGATCGGCCTCAATGCCCCGGAGACGGGCAAAAAAGGCCGGCCCGCCGAGCCCTTTGCCGAGGCGGCGCGCAAGCGCCTGCAAACGCTGGTGGCGCAGAGCGATGGCCGTGTCGGGTTGCTGCCAGGTAAACAGGCCCGGGATCGTTATGGTCGCACCCTGGCCCATGTATTTGGTGCCGATGGCAGCAACCTTGAAGCCCGATTGCTGGCTGACGGCCTGGGATTTCAGGTGGCTATCGCGCCGAATGTAGCGCTGCTTGACTGTCAGCAAGCCGCCGAGCGCAGTGCGCGCAAGGCTCGTCTGGGCCTTTGGCGGCAGTCGCCGGTGCTGGCGCCGCAACAAATCCGTCGCTCGGGTTTCGCCCTGGTGAGTGGCACGGTCAGTCAGGTCCGGCGCAATCAGGGCGGGCTCTGGATCGACCTGCAAGGCGGCCTGGTGTTGAACATTGCGCTCAGGCAATTGCCCACTTTCGATCAAAAGCAACTGGCCAGGTTGCAAGGTGCGCAAGTCGAGGCCAGAGGTTGGGTTCTGGATCGTTCGCAGCGTGCAGGCGTGAAGGCCGGGCAGGCACGCTGGATGTTGCCTTTAACTCATCCGGGAATGCTTAAAGTCATTGCCCGCTAAAAATTGTAGACAATTTTAAATAAAGATTGTGGACACTCCAGCCCTTATGGGGCGCGGCTCTTGGGCCAAAGTCGTAAGGTAAAGGCCTTGACACTGCTGACTGGTCAGTCTTGTCGGGACTTTGCGACACGCGTATGCTCGGCGATTCGTCTGTCCAACAGCAAAAAAAGCGGAATGCCCACATGTCTGATTTGAAAACTGCCGCTCTCGAATACCATGCCCAGCCACGTCCAGGCAAACTGAGTGTCGAGCTTACCAAACCTACCGCTACTGCCCGCGATCTAGCGCTGGCATACAGCCCGGGTGTAGCCGAACCAGTGCGCGAAATCGCCCGCGACCCTGAACTGGCCTACAAGTACACCGGCAAGGGCAACCTGGTAGCCGTGATCTCTGATGGCACCGCTATCCTGGGCCTGGGTAATCTCGGCCCATTGGCCTCCAAACCTGTTATGGAAGGCAAAGGCGTGTTGTTCAAGCGCTTTGCCGGTATCGATGTTTTCGACATCGAAGTTGATTCCGAGAGCCCACAGGCTTTCATCGACACCGTAAAACGCATCTCCATCACCTTCGGCGGCATCAACCTCGAAGACATCAAGGCACCTGAGTGCTTTGAGATCGAACGTGCTCTGATCGAGCAGTGCGATATCCCTGTATTCCATGATGACCAGCACGGCACCGCTATCGTGACCGCGGCCGGCATGATCAACGCCCTGGAAATCGCTGGCAAAACCCTGGCGCAAGCCAAGATCGTTTGCCTGGGCGCCGGTGCTGCTGCCATCTCCTGCATGAAATTGCTGGTGAGCATGGGCGCAACCATCGAAAACATCTACATGATCGACCGTACCGGTGTGATCCACTCCGGCCGTGACGACCTGAACCAGTACAAGTCGGCATTCGCCCATGCTACCGAGAAGCGCACCCTGGCTGATGCCATGGACGGCGCAGACGTGTTCGTTGGCCTGTCGGGTCCGAACCTGCTGAGCGCTGAAGACTTGCTGCGCATGGCGCCTAACCCGATCGTGTTCGCGTGCTCGAACCCGGATCCGGAAATCTCCCCGGAGCTGGCTCACGCCACCCGTAACGACGTGATCATGGCCACTGGCCGTTCGGACTACCCGAACCAGGTCAACAACGTGCTGGGCTTCCCTTTCATCTTCCGTGGTGCCCTGGACGTTCGCGCCAAGCGCATCAACGAAGAAATGAAAATCGCTGCAGCCAACGCATTGCGTGAACTGGCCAAACTGCCAGTGCCACAAGAAGTGTGTGACGCTTACGGCGGTATCAAGCTGGAATTCGGGCGTGAATACATCATCCCGAAACCAATGGATGCACGCCTGATCACTCTGATCTCCGATGCAGTGGCCAAGGCTGCCATCGAGACCGGTGTTGCAACCCTGCCATACCCGAAAAACTACCCGCTCAAAAGCGTGGATGACGTCTTCAACGGCTAAGGCTGTGTAGCGTCATAAAAAAGCCCCGGCGCTGTAAAGCGTCGGGGCTTTTTTGTTTTTTGCGAAACGGGCACGAAAGGATCTACAAAATAAGCCTAACCCTTCTGCAAAATAGGAATTGTCTTACATTAATTTTTTCGAGCCTCCGTTAATTTCATTCCTTTGTTCCGAGGGGAGCCTGTTCTGAATTCTAAAGAATTCTGAAGTGTGCCCTCTGTTTTATAGGACGTTTTATAGGAATCACGGATGTTCACTCGCCTTCGTCAAAGCCGTTACAGTCAGACCCGCTTTCAACTGATTGACGACCAGGGGGTGAGTACCGCCTATGCAGGGCTGGCCTTTGAGCTGGTTGATCAGCGGGGTAGACGGCATGGCGGTCGTCTGGATGCCTCGGGGGTTGGCAGGGTGCGCAAGGGCGTTGAAGGGCCATTTGCGCTTATGTTCAGGCAGTTGCATGACGCCAGCAATGGCCTGTATTCGCGGTTGATGGGTCGAACGCATTACCCTCTCAAGATCACCGAGCTTCAGGTCAGGGCGGAGCGCACCCGCTTCCTCGACAGGAGCGGTGCGCGCCCGCAGAGCAAGCCGCCATGCATTGATCCCGACAGTGACTATTACCAGATTGAAGTGCGGCATCTGGTCGAGCATGTGTCTCATTTGCCGCCTGAGGCCGGGAGCCTGTTCCCGGTCGAGCGTGGCCCGCTCGGTGTGCATATTGCAGAGGGGCGTCATACGGTGCTGCAGGTGCGTCCCTTGCGGGCCTTGTGCCCGCTGCTGTCCACGGACCCGCAGTTTTGTGCGCTCAATCTCTATCAATTGGCGTTGATGGCCACCCTGGGCAACTGCTCATTTGCTGGGCCGGCCCGCATGTCGCGTGTGCAAGATCCCTTTGGGGAGGCAAGCATGATGGGCTGGCGGGCCAGCCCGGAACAGGCAAAGTCCTATTACCCTTTATATGAAGATGTGCCGTATTCGGCGCGTTTGGAAATTGTGCCTTTCGACCCCGTGCTGTACCCGGCCAATGGCCCGCTTTGCGGAATGGCTCAGGAAACTCCGTCTTCAGTGCATTATCGCGGAGATATCCGTTTTGGGGCTCAAGGCGCAGGTGCACAAGTTTTTGTGAGCCATAACGATAAAGTTGTCTTGGTTGCCGTTCGTAGCACCTGTACCTGGTCTGATTTGTCACAGGATGCAGAGGCCCCTCAAGTACCCTTTGAAGAGGGTGAGGGCCAGGTACATGGCGGTTTTTACGACGCCGCCAGGCAGGCTTACGAGCTTGTCGACAGGTACATGGACAAGTTCCACTGGGGGCAAGCCGTACTGATTTGCGGACACAGCCAGGGTGGGGCCATCGGTTTGATCCTTGCCCAAATGTTGATCCAGCTGAGGGCCTGTGAGGTGCAGCTCTACACGTACGGAGCCCCTCGCGCAGCGGACGCAACCTTTGTTCGTGCGGCACAGGGGCTGGTGCATCAGCGCATGGTTAACCATAACGATCCTGTACCCGGGGTGCCCGGCAGCTGGATGAACCGTCCATTGTCGGCCTGTTGTGCAGGCACGGTACTCAGTTTCGTGAATGTACCCGCAGGTTTTGGCGTGTTTGTGGCGGGCCTGAGCCGTTTGCTCGCAGAGCCTTATCAGCATCACGGAACCTTGCGCCACTTTATGCCGCTGGAGTTTGCTCCGGAGATGAGGTCGCATGTCCTGTGGGATCCGCTTAGCAAGACGATCACCCAGCATGCCGTCAGCCATGCGGTACTTGAGCAAAACAGTGCAGCACCCGAATCAGAGGGGGGGCTCAAGCCACGGGTCGATGCAGGCCAGCCGTTTATGATCGACAGTTATATTCCCAGTTGCTGGGCGGTTTTGCGCCGCAGCCAGCAAGCGCTGCAGGCCCGGTGTTCACTGGTGACCGAGCGTGAGGTGTTGTTCGTGGATCAGGCGCTTGAACACGTCGCGCAGCAACTGCGGGTTAAGTACCGTGAGGTAATGACCTGTGCGGGCGGTACGTTTGAAGAGCAGGTAGAAGCCATGAACCTGCTCATGCGCGAAATGAGCAATGTCCATAAAACCCGCAAGCGCTTGTACCTGCTGAGGTTTCGGGTGCCGACCCGGGCAGATGTGTATGGGCAGTATGCGCAACAGCCCGGTGTGCTGGCTGAAAGTCTGGAGCGCTGGGAGTCTCACAGCGAGAGCACACGTATCGATCAACTGGCGATGGCGCCGATCGATGAGCTGTTTGCAGGGGGTGTGCCTGTGGATCACCTGCTTGCTTGAGCCTGCCAGGCTGCACGTTGCAAGCGCTCGGGCGCTCTGCAACGTGCAGCCCTGTTGATCAGAACAGGTCTATTGGGGCGCCGTCATCTGCCGGCAGCGGGCTTCCCGGTGCTACGTTGTTGCCCAGTTCGCTGTTGGTGGGCGGTGTGTCTTCGCTCTTGAACAGTTCAAAGTAGGCGCCAGGCGTGCCTGGAGACGCGATACGGCCGCTGGACGGATCAATCCGCAAGCTGAGGATGCCTTCGGGTTCTGGCTGCGTATGCGCAGGCTTGTCTTTGAGCGCGCCCCCCATGTACGTCATCCAGATCGGCAGCGCGACGGTGCCGCCGTATTCGCGACGGCCCAGGCTTTCGGGCTGGTCGAAACCGGTCCAAACAGTGGTCACATAGTCGGCGTTGTATCCTGAGAACCACGCATCCTTGGATTCGTTGGTCGTACCGGTTTTACCTGCCAGATCGGTGCGGCCCAGCGCCAGGGCGCGGCGGCCGGTGCCGAGCTTGATCACGTCCTGCAGCATGCTGGTGAGGATGTATGTGGTGCGCCCGTCGACAATCCGCTCGGCTACTGCTTGCGTCTCGACAGTGGGCAGGCCCGGTGCGGCATTGATGGTGTCAACGGTCAGCGCTGCGGCTTCAGGCGGCACATCCTTGCTGTCGGCTTTAGGCACGCTTGGCGGGTTGGCCACGAACAGGGTTTCGCCATTGCGGCTTTCGATTTTGTCGATCAGATACGGCGTGATCTTGTAGCCGCCGTTGGCGAATGTACTCCAGCCGGTGGCAATCTCCATTGGCGTCAGGGTGGCAGTACCCAGGGCCAGCGACAGGTTGCGCGGCAAGTCCTGTTTGTTGAAACCGAACTTGCTGATGTAGTCGACGGTGCGGTCGACACCCAGGCTTTGCAGCAAGCGGATGGAGACCAGGTTGCGCGACTTGTACAGTGCTTCACGCACGCGGATCGGGCCGAGGAAGGTGTTGGTGTCGTTCTTCGGGCGCCAGACCTTGTCCAGATACTCATCGACAAACACGATGGGTGCGTCGTTGACCAGGGTGGCGGCGGTGTAGCCATTATCCAGTGCGGCGCTGTAGATGAACGGTTTGAAACTGGAGCCCGGTTGGCGCTTGGCCTGCATCGCCCGGTTGTAGTTGCTTTGCTCAAAGGCGAAACCGCCCACCAGCGCCCGAATGGCGCCGTTGTCCGGATCCAGGGATACCAGTGCGCCTTGCACGGTGGGCACCTGGCTGAATTTGTAGCTGCCGTCGGTCTGCGGTTGTACGCGAATCAGATCACCGACCTGGGCGACATCCGAAGGCTGTTTGGGCATCGGCCCCATGCTGTTGGTGTTGAGGAACTTGCGTGCCCATTTCATGGTGTTCCAGGCGACGTGCGCCTCACCGGTGCGAGTCAGTACTTGAATGCCATCCTTGTCGACCTGGGTCACGATGGCCGGTTCAAGACCGCTGATCGGGCGCTGCTTGGCCAGTTCCTGAGTCCATACGGCCAGGGTCTTGCCCGGCAGGCGTGACTCGGGGCCACGGTAGCCGTGACGCTGGTCGTAGGCAATCAGGCCTTCATGAACGGCGGTGTTGGCCAGTTCCTGAAGGTCACTCGGCACCGTGGTAGTCACACGGAAGCCTTCGGTGTACGCCTCGCTGCCATAACGGCCGACCATTTCGGCACGGGCCATTTCGGCGATGTAGGGGGCGCTCACTTCCGGCGTTGGCACGTGATAGCTGGCGTTGACCGGCTCGGCGATCGCCGCTTGATAGCTGGCCTGATCGATTTTACCCAGCTTGTACATACGCCCCAGGATCCAGTCGCGGCGCTCTTTGCTGCGCACCGGGTTGGCCAGCGGGTTAAACCGTGAAGGGGCTTTGGGCAGGCCGGCGATCATCGCCATCTGCGCCAGGCTCAGGTCGCGGATCGATTTGCCGTAGTAAACCTGGGCTGCGGATTCGATACCGTAAGCGCGGTTGCCCAGGTAAATCTTGTTCACGTACAACTCAAGGATCTCGTCCTTGGTCAGCTCGCGTTCAATTTCGAGAGCCAGCAGGATTTCGTTGGTCTTGCGCGAAAAGCTTCGCTCGCTGGAGAGGAAATAGTTCTTCGCCACCTGCATGGTGATGGTGCTGCCACCTGATTGTATGTGTCCGCTTTTTACCAACTGGGTAGCGGCACGCATCAGGCTGCTGGGGTCGACCCCGTAATGATTGGCGAAATTGTCATCTTCTGCAGAAAGCAGGGCATTGATGAAATTGGGCGGAATGTCGGCGAACTTGATCGGTGAGCGGCGCATTTCGCCAAACTCTGCGATCAACTTTCCGTCGCTGGTGTAGACCCGCAAAGGAATCTGCAACTGGATGCTTCTCAACGACTCTACAGACGGCAAGCCAGGACTAAGATAGAGAAACGCGCCGCTCAACACGAGCAACAGCCCGCAGAACACGGCAACGAAAGACCACCCGAAAAACTTCAGCAGACGAATCAAGGCTTTTGGATTTCCAGATCAAGAAATGGGTTTGCACGTCAGGGTAGTGCGCAGTTGCGCCGGGTCGACGATACGGAAAAAACGCCCGGCATTATAAGCATTTTTCGCTCATGAACGTCATGAGCCGCATGTCAGAACAGGTTTTGAACGGATCTCATTTTTTACCCTCCGTAAGTTACGGATTGCATTAGGGAAAACAAAGGTGCCCGGATTATTTCCTCAAACACGTCAGCGCTGTGTCGGCGTACAAATCGGCCAGCAGTCGATCAAGCTCGTCGAGCTGAGCCGTTCACAGGGCCGGTTCAAGCTACAGTCCTATGCCATGGAACCCCTGCCAGCCGGGCTTGTGAATGATCAGACCGGCGCAGAGGCCAAAAGTGTCGTCCCAGTGCTTCTCAGGGCGCTGGAAAAGGCCCAGGTAATCGCCAGGGACGCCATTATCGCGATGCCCGATGGTCAGGTGATCTGCAAAAGCCTGGAGGTGGAGGCAGGCTTGAGCGAAGTAGAGCTTGAGCTTCATGTGCGGTTTGAGGCTGAGCAGTACATACCTTATGCACTGGATGACATGGCACTGGATTTTGAGCTCCAGGATCACCCGTCGAACCATACCGGGCCGGCCCGCGTGCTGATGGTGGCGTGCCGCCAGGAAGCACTGGAGTGGCATTGTTCGGTCTTGACCGGTGCGGGATTGGTCCCGCGGGTGGTTGCCGTGCAGGCTCATGCCCTGGTGCGGGGCGTTGAGGCAATGACTGCAGGCCAGGCACTGAACGGGGCCGTGGCCGTGGTCGATTTTGCACCCCATACAATCCTGCTGAGCATCGTGCAGCAGGGTCAGGTCATTTACGTCCGGGAGCTGCTTTGCGGGCAGGCCACTGCAGGGGCGCAAGCATTCGAAACCACGATTGTCGAAGAGCTGGAGCGAGAGCTTGGGCTGTTTGCCGACTCCGGAGTTGATGGGCGGATCGGCCTGATCGTATTGGCCGGTGAGGCTGCCATGGATCCGCTGCTGGCTCAGCGGGTTGAATCCCGTCTTGGCACGCCGACACGCATCGCCAACCCGTTTGCGCTGATGGACCTCGATCCCTCACTCACCCCTGAAGCCTTGCTTTGCGATGCCCCTGTGTTGTTGACTGCCTGCGGTCTGGCCTTGAGGGGGTTTGATTAATGGCGAGAATCAATTTGTTGCCCTGGCGCGCGTTGTTGCGTGAAAAGCGGCGCAAACGTTTTTTGATGGTGCTGGTGGCCCTGTCTTTGCTGGCGGTGGCCGGCCTGTTTGCTGCTGACCACTTTATCGACACCTTGGTAGAGGAGCAGATGGAGCGCAATGACCTGATCCGCAGTACCACGTTCCAGCTGGATGGGCGTGCGGAGCAGATCGACCAGTTGAAAGTGCGCCGGGAGCAATTGCTTGAACGCATGCAAACCATAGGCATGTTGCAGAGCAGCCGGTCGAGCAGCGGGATCATTTTGGAACAATTGGCGCGCAGCTTGCCGGAAGGTGTGCATTTCACCGACGTGAAAATGACCGAGGGCACCATTGTCATCACAGGGATTGCCCAGTCCAACAACCTTGTCGCCCAGCTGATGCGAAATCTCGATGCTTCGCACTGGCTGGATACGCCACAACTCAATGACGTCAAGGCAGACCCTGCCCAGGCAGGCGGGCAGGAGCGCCTGTTTCAGATGACGGTGCGTGAGGCCCGACATACCCCTTCCGGGGGGGCATTGTGATACCTGCGCACTGGCTCGTTAGCCTGCGCAATTTCGACCTGCGCGAACTGGCCCCGGGTAACATGGGCGCCTGGTCGCCAGCCCGCAAAACAACCGTGGCTCTGGTGTGGCTGGGCCTGGTGCTGGTGTCGGGTCATGCGCTGCTGCTTCAACTGCCTTCTTCCCGGCTGCAACAGTTGCACGAGACTCAAACCACGCTGAAGGCGGAGTTTGAATCCAGGGTCGCACAGGTTGCCAATATGGATGCTTATGTGATGCAAGTTCACAGGCTGGAAGCCGGGTTCAGTGCGTTGCTCAAACAACTCCCCGCTCAGGCACAAGTGCCCGAATTGCTGGATGAGATTTCGCGGTTGGGTCTGAGCAATGGTCTGCTGGTCGAGCACATTCAGTGGCTCCCTGAAGTCCTGCAAACGTTCTATGCCGAACTGCCACTGCAGATGACCCTCGTCGGGGGCTATCACGAACTTGGCCTCTTCGTCAGCGCCATGGCCAGCCTGCCGCGCATTGTCACCTTGCATGACCTCAGCCTTGCGCCGAGCAACGGTACCAGTGACGGTCAACTGCGCATGACGCTGCTGGCAAAGGCCTACCGAACCACGATCAAGGACTGATCCCATGGGTGTTTGTTTGCGAGTGTTTGGCGCCGGATTGCTGGCAAGCCTGGCAGGGTGTGACAGCCCGCAGACTACCGCAGACCTGCACAGTTATTTACAGGCTACGCAGGGGCATGCGAGCAACGCCATTGAGCCGCTTCCCGTGATCAGTGTCGGGCCTGTGTTTGCCTATGGATCGATGGGTTTGCGCAATCCTTTTCAGGCTATAGGGGGGGGAGGGGACGGCAGTTGGCAGGTCAGCCTTGCCGGCGATGAACTTGACGCGGACCGGCCCCGGCAGTTTCTGGAAGGCTTTGATCTGGAGCAGTTCGAGATGGTTGGCATGCTGTCCAGTGAATCGCAGGCAAATGCCTTGCTGCGGGCCAATGGTGTTATTCATCGCTTGAAAGTGGGGGATTACCTGGGGCGCAACAATGGCCAGATTGCTTCGATCCAGGCGCACCAGATTGAAGTATTTGAACTGATTTCCGATGGTCGGGGCGGTTGGTTGGAAAGGTCCCTGACGATTCCTTTAAATCAACAGTCTTAACGGATAAACACCATGAAAAGGATTTCACCGGTCTGCGTACTGGCGCTATGGAGTGCGCTGAATTCGCAGTCAATGCTGGCGGCTGGGCAGGCCGCGCCATCATCCGTCAAGCGCTCGCAGTATGTGGGCGAGCCCATGTCCCTGAGCGTGCAGAATCTTGATGTACGCACGGTACTGCAATCGCTGGCGGATTTTACCGGGTTCAACCTGATGGTCAGCGACACCGTAAAGGGCAGCATAACCCTCAGTTTGCAGGATGTGCCTTGGGATCAGGCGCTGGAGCTGGTGCTTGAGAGCAAGGGGTTGGGCAAGCGTCTTGAAGGTAATGTGTTGTTGATCGCGCCCCTGGAAGAGATCGCAGCCCGCGAGCGCCCTGAGCCTGCGCCTTTGCGTCGGGAGTTGGTGCAAGTCAATTACGCCAGGGCGGCAGATATCGTCATGCTGTTCCAGTCAGTGACCGGCGGGCAGCCCGGCATCGAGGGGCAGGGCACGATCACGGTGGATGAACGCACCAATACCATCATTGCTTATGAATCGAGTGAACGGCTGGATGAGCTGCGGCGCATCGTGGCTCAACTGGACGTGCCAGTGCGTCAGGTGATGATCGAAGCCTGGATTGTCGAGGCAGGCGTGGACTTCGAAAAAAGCCTGGGTGTGCGTTGGGGGGGAGCGCTAAACAATGGTGGCCTCTGGAAAGCCGGTGGTATTACCCAGCCTGCGGCGTCCGGGGCTGCCCCGGGCAACGTTAGTGCGCCCTTTGTTGATTTGGGTGTTTCGCGAAATACCTCGGGCTTGGGCATCGCCTTCATCACCAACAATGTGTTGCTGGACCTGGAACTGACGGCCATGGAAAAAACCGGTAATGGGGAAATTATCTCGCAACCCAAAGTGGTTACTGCGGATAAGGAAACCGCCAAAATTCTTAAAGGCACCCAAATTCCTTACCAGCAGGCCAGCAAAACCGGGGCTACATCGGTTTCGTTCAAGGAAGCCTCATTGTCACTGGAGGTGACGCCGCAAATCACTCCGGACAACAGCGTCATCATGGCCGTCGTAGTGACCAAGGATGAGCCCGATTACATGAGCAGGCTGCAGGATGTACCGCCCATCAAGAAGAACGAGGTCAGGGCCAAGGTGCTGGTCAAGGACGGTGAAACCATCGTGATTGGGGGAGTGTTCTCAAAAACTCAAAGCAAAGTGGTAGATAAAGTGCCATTTTTAGGCGATCTGCCGTATGTTGGCCGACTTTTCCGTAGAGACGTTGTCCTGGAAAAAAAATCCGAACTGCTGGTGTTCCTGACTCCGCGTATCATGAACAACCAGGCGATTGCTGTGAGTCATTGATTCTGTGCGAAATTTGATTCTTGTTGGGCCAATGGGGGCTGGAAAAAGCACCATCGGACGTTTGCTGGCCAAAGAGCTGCACCTGCCGTTCAAAGATTCCGATAAGGAAATTGAAGTGCGCACGGGTGCCAATATCCCGTGGATCTTCGATAAAGAAGGCGAGCCGGGCTTTCGCGATCGTGAAACAGCCATGATTGTCGAGCTGTGCCATGAAAATGGCATTGTGCTGGCCACCGGTGGTGGCGCGGTCATGCGCCCGGAAAACCGGCAAGCGCTGCGCAATGGTGGGCGCGTGGTGTATTTGCACGCCTCCATCGAGCAGCAGGTGGCGCGCACCTCCCGTGATCGCAACCGGCCCTTGCTGCGCAATGCCAACCCGGAAAAAATCCTGCGCGACCTGCTGGCTGTGCGCGACCCGCTTTATCGTGAAATTGCTGACCTGGTGGTTGAAACCGATGAGCGGCCGCCGCGCATGGTGGTGCTCGATATCCTCGAGCGCCTGGCCCAGCTTCCTCCCCGGTAGTCGCTGCACAGACCATTAAAGTGCGATACGAAATGCGCTATTCTCGGCGCCGAGCATGCCTTTTTACGGCATGCCATCACTTGATAATTGCGAAGCAGGGCGCTGGCGCCGTGCTTCAACGCGGGGTTTCATGCAGACAGTGAAGGTTGATCTAGGCGAGCGTAGCTACCCGATTCATATTGGCGAAGGTTTGTTGGATCAGCCGCAGTTGCTGGCTCCGCATATCGCCGGGCGCCAGGTGGCGATTGTGACCAATACAACGGTCGCGCCACTCTATCTTGAGCGCTTGACGCGTAGCCTCGCGCAGTTCTCGGTGTTGCCGATCATCCTGCCCGATGGCGAGTCGTTCAAGAATTGGGAAACCCTGCAGCTGATTTTCGATGGCCTGCTCACAGCACGTCATGATCGACGCACCACGGTGATAGCGTTGGGTGGCGGTGTTGTCGGTGACATGGCCGGTTTTGCTGCTGCTTGTTACCAGCGCGGAGTCGATTTTATCCAGGTGCCGACCACTTTGTTGTCCCAGGTCGATTCGTCCGTGGGCGGCAAAACCGGGATCAACCACCCCTTGGGCAAGAACATGATCGGTGCCTTCTATCAGCCCAACCTTGTGCTGATCGACACCCAGACCCTCAACACCCTGCCTGCCCGCGAATTGTCCGCAGGGCTGGCTGAAGTCATCAAATATGGCCTGATATGCGATGAGCCGTTCCTGACCTGGCTTGAAGACAACATGGATGCGCTGCGATCCCTGGACCAGGCGGCCCTGACTGCCGCGATCCAGCGTTCGTGCGCGGCCAAGGCTGAAGTGGTCGGCGCCGATGAGCGCGAAGCGGGTGTGCGTGCAACGCTCAACCTGGGGCATACCTTTGGCCATGCCATCGAAACCCATATGGGCTACGGCGTGTGGCTGCATGGCGAGGCCGTCGCTGCGGGCACCGTGATGGCACTGGAAATGTCTGCCCGCCTGGGCTGGATCACCGATGCCGAGCGTGATCGAGGTATCCGGATCTTTCAGCGTGCCGGTTTGCCAGTGGTGCCGCCCGTCGAAATGACCCCGGCCGACTTTATGCAACACATGGCAGTTGATAAAAAAGTGATCGACGGTCGTATGCGTCTGGTGCTGTTGCGCCGCATGGGCGAAGCCACAGTGACTGACGATTATCCACAAGAGGTTCTACAAGCCACGCTGGGTGCGGATTACCGCGCGCTGGCTCAGCTTAAAGGTTAATAAGATCCCGATGACTAGTTTGCATGCCGACGAGGCGTTCCTCGGTCACTTCCAGCTCACCCACGACCCCTTTGCACCGCGGGTTCCGGGCTTCAAGTTTTTCCCGGCCCAGCGCAAGCCGGTTCTGGGGCAGTTGCATCACCTTGCCCGCTACAGCCAGTTGCTGCTGGTGGTCACCGGGCCTGAGGGCAGCGGCAAAACCTTGCTGCGCCAGGCGTTGGTGGCGAGTACCAACAAGCAGTCGGTGCAAAGTGTCGTGGTCTCGGCGCGTGGGGCCGGCAATGCCGCCGGTATCCTGCAGCAAGTGGCGCAAACCCTGAATGTGGCGCGCCCTGACGTGGGCTCCATTCTGGCGCAAGTGGTGCAACTGGCGCTTACGGGGCAAGAGGTCTACCTGCTGGTCGATGATGCCGAACAGCTCGATGAGTCTGCGCTGCAAGCCTTGCTGGCGCTGGCTGCGGGTACGCCAGAGGGGCGTCCGCACGTGTTCTTGTTCGGTGAGCCGTCGATGATTGCCGGTCTTGAGGAACTGAGCGCTGATGAAGAACGCTTCCATGTGGTCGACCTGCAGCCCTATGACCTCGAAGAAACCCGCGAATATCTGGCCCAGCGCCTTGAAGGTGCCGGGCGCGGGATCGAACTCTTTAGCGCTCAGCAGATCTCAGATATACACGAGAGCTCTGAAGGCTGGCCCGGGATTATCAACCAGGTCGCCCGTGATGCAATGATCGAAGCCATGATTGCCAGCCGCTCAGCGGTCAAGCGTCCAAGTATGGGGTTCAAGATGCCGAAGAAACACGTATTGGCCATTGGTGCAGTAGTGGTAGTGGCTGTCGCTGCTGCCGTTTTGATTCCGGGCCGTGGCAAGGCACCTGTTGCGCCGGATGCCGAACAGACACAGCTGGGGCAGGCCACACCCAATGGCGGGGCCAAGCCGTCGGTGGATTTCGCCGGTTCTTCGCAGCCGATGCCGTTGCCGTTGGTGGGGCAGTCTCAGCCGGTCATGCGTGGCCCGCTGGCTGAAGCGGCCGGTGGTATCTCCGAGGGCGACGATGGCGGTGTGCCTGCGGTCGACGGCGGCGTTGCTTCGCCACCGACCGTCACCACCACCGCGCCACCGGTTGGCGTGCCAGCGGGCCCTGCGCCCGTAGCCACGCCACGCCCGGCACCAGCACCGGCACCTACCGTGGCCACGGCCAAGCCTGCGCCAGTGGCCAAGCCTGCCCCGGCCCCGGCAGCCAAACCAGTGGTCAAACCGGCCGAGAAGCCGGTTAGCCTGGCCAAGGCCGCACCAGGCGGTAGCTGGTACGCCAGCCAGCCTGCCAATAACTATGTGGTGCAGATCGTCGGCACCAGCTCTGAAGCGTCTGCGCAAAATGTCGCCAAAGAACTGGGCGGTGATGCTCGTTACTTCAAGAAAACCTTGAATGGCAAGCCGCTGTACGTCGTCACCTATGGCAACTTCCCAAGCCATGCTGCAGCAACTGCAGCAATCAAGAACTTGCCAGCGAAGACGCAGGCTGGTAAACCTTGGCCTCGCACTGTCGCCAGCGTCCAAAAAGAGCTGGCTGCAGCTCGCTGATGATCCGGCGACCTTACCCAGGTCGCCGTTCTAGTCCATCAAAACTCCTGCTTGTGCATGCGGCCTTAACAGCCGTGTGCCTTGTGGTGTCTGCGCCGTGTAGCAGTCAACATCAAAAATGTTTTGACTAGCACGAGCAATCGCTTTAAACCTTTCATAAATGCGACATGAATTTACGGTATAACGCCGCTTAATTTGTGGGTCTTTGTGACGGTGTGTAGAATGACCACCCTTTTGCCCCTGCCAAGCTGGCGTACGTTCAGCGCGGGAAGCAAGTGGTTGAATTAAAAGAAATTTGCCCTTTTTAAGGGCAGCCTGGTGAGAAAGTGTCTATGAAAGCAGGTCTGTACCACCCCGATGAATTCAAGGATAACTGTGGTTTCGGCCTGATTGCCCATATGCAGGGCGAACCCAGTCATACCCTTCTGCAAACCGCCATTGAAGCCCTGACCTGCATGACCCACCGCGGTGGGATCAACGCAGACGGCAAGACCGGTGACGGTTGTGGCCTGCTGATTCAAAAGCCTGACCTGTTCCTGCGTGCAACCGCCAAGGAGCAGTTCGGTACCGATTTGCCCAAGCAATACGCGGTCGGCATGGTGTTTTTCAACCAGGATCCGATCAAGGCCGAGGCGGCCCGCGACAACATGAATCGCGAGATCCTTGCCGCTGGCCTGCAACTGGTGGGCTGGCGCAAAGTGCCCATCGATACCAGCGTTCTGGGTCGTCTGGCGCTGGAGCGTCTGCCGCAGATCGAGCAAGTGTTTATTGGTGGGGACGGCCTGAGCGATCAGGACATGGCCATCAAACTGTTCAGTGCCCGTCGCCGTTCCTCGGTGTCCAACGCGGCAGACAGCGATCACTACATCTGCAGCTTTTCCCACAAGACCATCATTTATAAAGGCCTGATGATGCCGGCGGACCTCACCGCCTTCTATCCGGACCTGAGCGATGAGCGCCTGCAAACCGCGATCTGCGTGTTCCATCAGCGCTTCTCCACCAATACCCTGCCGAAATGGCCGCTGGCTCAGCCATTCCGCTTTCTCGCCCACAACGGCGAAATCAACACCATCACCGGTAACCGCAACTGGGCCCAGGCCCGTCGCACCAAGTTTGCCAACGATCTGATCGGTGACCTCGACGAACTCGGCCCGCTGGTCAACCGCGTGGGTTCGGACTCCTCCAGCATGGACAATATGCTGGAGCTGATGGTCACCGGCGGCATCGACCTGTTCCGTGGCGTACGCATGCTGATTCCACCGGCGTGGCAGAACGTTGAAACCATGGACCCCGACCTGCGGGCGTTCTATGAGTACAACTCCATGCACATGGAGCCGTGGGACGGCCCCGCCGGCGTGGTAATGACCGACGGTCGCTATGCGGTCTGCCTGCTTGACCGTAACGGCCTGCGCCCTGCGCGCTGGGTGACCACCACCAACGGCTATATCACCATTGCCTCGGAAATCGGCGTATGGGACTACAAGCCGGAAGACGTGATCGCCAAAGGCCGTGTCGGCCCTGGCCAGATCCTGGCCGTGGACACCGAAACCGGTCAGGTGCTGGACACTGACTCGATCGACAACCGCCTCAAGTCGCGCCACCCGTACAAGCAATGGCTGCGCAAGAATGCCCTGCGCATTCAGGCGACCATGGAAGACAACGACCACGGTTCGGCGTTTTACGACGTCGATCAGCTCAAGCAATACATGAAGATGTATCAGGTCACGTTCGAAGAGCGCGACCAGGTGCTGCGTCCGTTGGGCGAGCAAGGCTACGAAGCGGTAGGTTCGATGGGGGACGACACGCCAATGGCCGTGCTGTCCCAGCGTGTGCGAACACCTTACGATTACTTCCGCCAGCAGTTTGCGCAGGTCACCAACCCGCCGATCGACCCGCTGCGTGAAGCCATCGTCATGTCGCTGGAAATCTGCCTCGGTGCCGAGCGCAACATCTTCCAGGAATCCCCTGAGCACGCTTCCCGTGTGATTCTCAGTTCGCCCGTGATCTCGCCTGCAAAATGGCGCTCGCTGATGAACCTCGACCTGCCGGGCTTTGAGCGTCAGATCATTGACCTCAACTACGACGAAAGCGTCGGTCTTGAAGCGGCTGTGCGCAATATCGCCGATCAGGCCGAAGAAGCAGCGCGCGCTGGTCGCACCCAGATCGTTCTGAGCGACCGTCATATCGCGCCGGGCAAGTTGCCGGTTCACGCCTCTTTGGCTGTGGGCGCCGTGCATCACCGCCTGACCGAAAAAGGCCTGCGTTGCGACAGCAACATTCTGGTTGAAACCGCTACTGCCCGTGACCCGCATCACTTTGCGGTGCTGATCGGCTTCGGTGCCTCGGCGGTCTATCCGTTCCTGGCCTACGAAGTGCTGGGCGACCTGATCCGCACCGGTGAAGTACTGGGCGACCTCTATGAGGTGTTCAAGAACTACCGCAAAGGCATCACCAAAGGTCTGCTCAAGATCCTCTCGAAAATGGGCATATCGACCATCGCTTCGTACCGTGGTGCGCAGCTGTTCGAAGCCATCGGCCTGTCCGAAGAAATTTGCGAACTGAGCTTCCGTGGCGTGCCAAGCCGCATCAAGGGCGCACGTTTCGTCGACCTTGAAGCCGAGCAAAAGCTGCTGGCAGCCGAGGCCTGGAGTGCGCGCAAGCCCATCCAGCAAGGCGGCCTGCTCAAGTACGTGCATGGTGGTGAATACCATGCCTACAACCCTGACGTGGTGGCCACCCTGCAAGCCGCCGTGCAGCAGGGCGACTACAGCAAATTCAAGGAATACACCGCACTGGTCGACCAGCGTCCAGTGTCTATGATCCGCGATCTGTTCAAGGTCAAGACCCTCGATACCCCGCTGTCGATCGACGATATCGAACCGCTGGACTCGATCCTCAAGCGTTTCGACTCAGCCGGTATTTCCCTGGGCGCCTTGTCGCCAGAGGCTCACGAAGCCCTGGCTGAAGCCATGAACCGCTTGGGCGCACGCTCCAACTCCGGTGAAGGCGGCGAAGACCCGGCGCGTTACGGCACCATCAAGAGTTCGAAGATCAAGCAAGTGGCCACTGGTCGTTTCGGTGTGACACCGGAATACCTGGTCAACGCTGAAGTGCTGCAAATCAAGGTTGCTCAAGGCGCCAAGCCGGGCGAGGGCGGGCAACTGCCGGGCGGCAAGGTCAACGGCCTGATCGCCAAACTGCGCTACGCCGTACCGGGTGTGACCCTGATTTCGCCACCGCCGCACCACGACATCTACTCCATTGAAGACTTGTCGCAGCTGATCTTTGACTTGAAACAAGTCAACCCGAAAGCACTGGTGTCGGTGAAACTGGTAGCTGAAGCGGGCGTAGGTACCATCGCCGCTGGCGTGGCCAAGGCCTATGCCGACTTGATTACCATCTCCGGTTATGACGGCGGCACCGGCGCTTCACCGCTGACCTCCATCAAGTACGCGGGCGCACCGTGGGAGCTCGGTTTGGCCGAAACCCACCAGACCCTGCGCGGCAATGACCTGCGCGGCAAAGTGCGGGTACAAACCGATGGTGGCCTGAAAACCGGTCTCGACGTGATCAAGGCAGCAATTCTGGGCGCTGAAAGCTTCGGCTTCGGCACCGCACCCATGATCGCCCTGGGCTGTAAATACCTGCGTATTTGCCACCTCAACAACTGCGCGACCGGCGTTGCGACGCAAAACGAATCGCTGCGTAAAAACCATTACATCGGCACCGTCGATATGGTGGTCAACTTCTTCACCTATGTGGCCGAAGAAACCCGCGAGTGGCTGGCCAAGCTGGGTGTGCGCACCCTGGAAGAGTTGATCGGGCGTACCGACCTGCTGGAAATCCTCCAGGGCGAGACTGCCAAACAGCACAACCTGGACCTCACGCCATTGCTGGGCAGCGACCATATCCCGGCCGACAAGCCGCAATTCTGCCAGGTAGACCGCAACCCTCCGTTCGACAAGGGCCTGCTGGCCGAGCAGATGCTCGACATGGCGCGTTCGGCGATCAACGACATGAGCGGCGCCGAGTTCGACCTCGACATCTGCAACTGCGATCGCTCCATCGGTGCGCGTATCTCGGGTGAAATCGCCCGTACTCACGGCAACCAGGGCATGGCCAAGGCACCGATCACCTTCCGCTTCAAAGGCACTGCAGGTCAGAGCTTTGGTGTGTGGAACGCCGGTGGCTTGCACATGTACCTGCAAGGCGATGCCAACGACTACGTAGGTAAAGGCATGACCGGCGGCAAGCTGGTGATAGTCCCGCCTGCAGGCAGCGTCTACAAAACTCAGGACAGCGCGATTGTCGGCAATACCTGCCTGTACGGCGCCACCGGCGGCAAGCTGTTTGCAGCGGGCACGGCGGGCGAGCGTTTCGCGGTGCGCAACTCCGGTGCCCACACCGTGGTGGAAGGCACAGGCGATCACTGCTGCGAATACATGACTGGCGGTTTTGTCTGTGTGCTGGGTAAAACCGGTTACAACTTCGGCTCGGGCATGACCGGCGGTTTCGCCTACGTGCTGGATCAGGACAACACCTTCGTCGACAAGGTTAACCACGAGCTGGTGGAAATCCAGCGGATCAGTGGCGAAGCGATGGAGGCCTACCGTAATCACCTGCAACACGTGCTGGACGAATACGTTGAGGAAACCAACAGCGAGTGGGGTCGCAACCTCTCGGAAAACCTCGATGATTACCTGCGTCGTTTCTGGATGGTCAAGCCCAAGGCTGCCAGCTTGAAGTCGTTGCTTTCCAGCATCCGTGCCAATCCGCAGTGATATGCGCCTGAAGAGTTTGATGAGGTTTTAACAATGGCTGAACGTCTGAGTAACGACTTCCAGTTCATCGATGTCGGGCGCAAAGATCCGAAGAAGAAACTGTTACGTCAACGCAAGAAAGAGTTCGTGGAAATCTACGAGCCTTTTAAACCCCAGCAGTCGGCCGAACAGGCCCACCGCTGCCTGGGCTGCGGCAACCCGTACTGTGAATGGAAATGCCCTGTGCATAACTTCATTCCCAACTGGCTCAAGCTGGTGGCCGAGGGCAATATCCTCGCCGCCGCCGAGTTGTCGCACCAGACCAACACCCTGCCCGAAGTGTGCGGGCGGGTGTGCCCGCAAGACCGTCTGTGCGAGGGCGCCTGCACCCTCAACGACGGTTTTGGCGCGGTGACCATTGGTTCGGTGGAGAAATACATCACCGATACGGCATTCGCCATGGGCTGGCGCCCGGACATGTCCAAGGTCGTGCCCACCGGCAAGCGTGTCGCCATTATCGGTGCCGGGCCTGCAGGCCTGGGCTGTGCCGACGTGCTGGTGCGTGGCGGAGTGACCCCGGTGGTGTTCGACAAGAACCCGGAAATCGGTGGTCTGCTGACCTTCGGCATCCCCGAGTTCAAGCTGGAAAAAACCGTACTGAGCCATCGCCGCGAAGTGTTTACCGGTATGGGTATCGAGTTCCGTCTCAATACCGAAATCGGCAAGGACATCAGCATGGAGCAGTTGCTGGCCGAGTACGACGCCGTGTTTATGGGCATGGGCACTTACACCTATATGAAAGGTGGTTTTGCCGGTGAAGATCTGCCGGGCGTGCACGATGCGCTGGACTTCCTGATTGCCAACGTCAACCGCAACCTGGGCTTTGAAAAGTCGCCGGAAGATTTCGTCGACATGAAAGGCAAAAAGATTGTGGTGCTCGGTGGCGGCGATACGGCCATGGACTGCAACCGGACTTCGATTCGCCAGGGCGCCAAATCAGTAACCTGTGCCTATCGTCGTGACGAAGCCAACATGCCGGGCTCGCGCAAAGAGGTGAAGAACGCCAAGGAAGAAGGCGTTAAGTTCCTCTACAACCGTCAGCCGATCGCTATTGTCGGTGAAGGCAAAGTGGAAGGCGTGAAGGTGGTCGAGACCCGTCTCGGCGAGCCGGATGCCCGTGGCCGTCGTAGCCCGGAGCCGATCCCGGGTTCTGAAGAGATCATTCCGGCAGACGCCGTGATTATCGCCTTTGGTTTCCGTCCGAGCCCGGCCTCGTGGTTCGAGCAGTTCGAGATCCAGACCGACAGCCAGGGCCGCGTGATTGCGCCAGAGCAGTCGCAGTTCAAGCATCAGACCAGCCATCCGAAGATTTTTGCCGGTGGTGACATGGTGCGTGGTTCCGACCTGGTAGTGACCGCGATCTTCGAAGGCCGTACTGCGGCTGAAGGGATCATGGATTACCTGGGCGTGTAACCCGATTCCCTGTGGGGGCGGGCTTGCCCGCGATGGGATCAACTCGGTCTGCTGATCAATCGAGTTGTCTGTATCGCGAGCAAGCCGGCTCCCACAGTTGTTTCGCGGTGTTGCCAAATAGCACGTTCCACCGCGGCAAATCGACCCGATAGATAAAAGGCACGGCACTTGCCGTGCCTTTTGCGTCCGTCTCTGAGAAAATGCCCCCACTTTTTTTCCGGATGCTGACATGACTGTTCTCAAGAATGACCGTTTCCTTCGCGCTTTGCTCAAGCAACCTGTAGACGTAACGCCTGTCTGGATGATGCGTCAGGCCGGTCGCTACCTGCCGGAGTACCGCGCCAGCCGCGCCAAGGCCGGCGATTTCATGAGCCTGTGCAAGAACGCCGAATTCGCCTGTGAAGTCACCATGCAGCCTCTGGACCGCTTCCCGCAGCTGGATGCGGCCATCCTGTTTTCTGACATCCTGACCATCCCCGATGCCATGGGCCAAGGCCTGTACTTTGAAACGGGTGAAGGCCCGCGCTTCAAAAAGGTTGTCAGCACCCTGGCCGACATCGAAGCGCTGCCCATCCCGGATCCGCAAAAAGACCTCGGCTACGTGATGAACGCCGTCAGCACCATTCGCAAAGAGCTCAATGGCCGTGTGCCATTGATTGGCTTCTCCGGCAGCCCGTGGACGCTGGCCACTTATATGGTTGAAGGCGGCTCCTCCAAGGACTTCCGTAAAACCAAGGCCATGCTCTACGACACCCCGCAAGCCATGCACTTGCTGCTCGACAAGCTGGCGCAGTCGGTCACGTCTTACCTCAACGGCCAGATCCTGGCGGGCGCGCAGGCGGTGCAGATCTTCGACACCTGGGGCGGTAACCTGTCAGCTGCGGCCTATCAGGAGTTCTCCCTGGCCTATATGCGCAAAATCGTCAGCGGCCTGATCCGCGAACACGAAGGTCGCAAGGTGCCGGTCATTCTGTTCACCAAAAACGGTGGCCTGTGGCTGGAAAGCATCGCCGATGCTGGTGCCGATGCACTGGGCCTGGACTGGACCTGTGACCTGGGCGAAGCCCGCCGTCGTGTCGGCAATAAGGTTGCCCTGCAAGGCAACATGGACCCGACCGTGCTGTACGCCAACCCGGAGGCCATCCGCACCGAAGTCAAGCGCATCCTGGCCAGCTACGGCAACGGCTCGGGCCATGTGTTCAACCTGGGCCATGGTATTACCCCGGAAGTAAAACCCGAGCACGCCGGTGCGTTTATCAGTGCGGTGCATGAGTTCTCCGGTCAATATCACCAGTAAGCTCCAGCAGATTAAAAAATGCCCCGACATGTCGGGGCATTTTCATTTATTGCGTAGTCATCGCTATGACTGCTGACACTAAGTTTAGAGAAGTTAGAGACAAAACCTACAGATTCAAGAGGGCTGGCCTTACATTAATAATTGTTCATGCCAGTGAAAATCAGCCTTCGCCTTTGTATAAATAAGGTTGGTATTATAAAAGGCTGCTTAGTGTTATCGGGCTTGCATTCTGCGCACAACGTTCTGTTATTCAGGGTAAGGTTGTTTTTGGGTTTTTTAATAATAAATGTACCAGGGTGAGTTCTTGGTTGTTGCACTTTCAAGCGCTCGCAGTTTTAGGGTGTATTAGTGATAACCGCCCTACATTCGGACTGCTGCTTGCAATACGCTCCGTAGACCACTCATTGTGATCCGGGTGTGGCTCTTGCTGGAAAGTTACCTTGGTCTAGAAACAAGTCGCAATGATAGCTCCTGACTGTTTAAGTAAGGGGGTGCCGGGTTTTGGAGTGAAGTTGTTCGGTACTGTTTAGCTTAAGCCTGTTTTTTAGAGGGAGATTTGCGTGTTGATGTGTGTGCAGGTTGATAGTTATCCACTTGCCATCTGACGCAGCGGTGTTTTTTATCAGGGTAGAGCAATTCAGTCATGAGACAGTCATGAACAGTTCGATTCAAGTACTCAAACACTGCTTTTCATCTGTATGGGCGTCGCTGGCATTGATCTTGGTCTATGGCAGTTATTTGGTGTGGCAAGAACAAGGGTATCGCCACTCTATCCATATGCAATCGGAACTCGCACCCTTGAATGTTTCAGATCCTCCGGCTCCCGGGCTTTTCAAGCCTGAAGCGATCGCCACGTTATTCGGGCTTGTCACTCAAGACCGTCGGGTACCGAGTGCTGAGCCATTGCAGTTGCGTGCGAGCTTTGTTGCGAGCCAGGGCTCCTCTCAAGCCTTGTTGGCCGATGCACAGTCGGCACGTTTCTACTCGGAAGGTGAGCCTTTGCCGGGTGGCAGTGTCCTGCGCCGTATCGAGATGGACCATGTGGTGCTATGGCGCAATGGGCGTGAAGAGTACCTGACCCTTAAACCGCCAAACCAGTATGTATTGCCCTTATCCACTGCTCCAGCTACGACCTCGCAGGAGACCACTTTTTACCTGCGGCCATCGACCGGGAAACTTTAGAAAATGCCCATGACCAAGCCCGGTGCCTTCGTTTTCGGCCCTCTTTTTACCTGTTGTGTGCTGTGCGCAGGGTTGCTGTTGCAATCTCCGGCGTGGGCCCAGAAGCAGTACTGGAAACTGGCGATGAAAGAGGCCGAACTGCGCGACGTCGTGCAGGAAATATCATCGATACTCGGCGCCACCGTGGTTCTTGATCCCAGGGTTCAGGGCCGGGTCACGGTTATTTCCGAAAAAGAGCTGGACCGCGAAGGCGTACGTCGCTTGTTTTACTCTGTGCTCGATGCCCACGGCTTCTCGGTGATTGACCAAGGTGATCGTTTACTGATCATCCCTGCCGCCGAGGCAAAAGCACGGGCTGGCAGCGCTGATGCGAAAGCGGTTGAGGCAGAGGCCTTTGTCACACGGGTCATCGAACTGAATGGCAGCGTCGCGGCCGATCTGGCTGGCCTGTTGCGACCACTGGTGTCTAGCAGTGGTTACGTCGGGCCTTCTGCTTCGGCCAACGCGCTGATCATTACCGACACTGCAGCCAATACGCAGCGCCTTGTCGAAATGGTTCGCCAGCTGGATTCAGGTGCGCGTTCCGGCCATTCGGTGGTTGTGCTCAAACATGGTCTGGCCAGCGACATTGCCAGGATCATGGAGCAAGCGCTGGACAAAAAGGATGCGGGTTCGAACAGTCGAGTGATCGCCGACACATCGACCAATCGAGTGGTAATCATTGGCAACGAAACAGCTCGCAAGCGCTTGAGTGCACTGGCCCGCTCTCTCGATGCTCCGGGCAGCATCAAGCAGGAAAACTCACGGGTGCTGCGTCTTCGCTATGGCGATGCCAAGCAATTGGCCGCAGTACTGGAATCAGTAAGCCCGGGTTTGAAAAAGGACATGGCCCTGGAGAGCAGTACCCAGAAAGCATCAACCCGCGAAGTGATGGTAGCGGCAGATGAAAGCCAGAACGCACTGGTGATCATGGCTGAGCCTGCGCAGGTTCGTACCCTGGAAAATATCGTGCGCGAACTGGATCAGCCGCGCTCACAAGTGTTGATCCATGCCGCTATTGTTGAAGTTTCCGGGGATATTGCGAAAACCCTCGGCGTGCAATGGGGTGTCAACGCAGGCAGAGGCAGAGGCGGTATTACCTTCCCGGGCACCGGAATTCAAATTGGTGCGTTGTCCCAAAGTAATATCAAACTCCCAGAAGGTGCCGTGCTGCAGGTTGGCAACGACCGTTTCAACGTCCTGGTTTCAGCGTTGGCCAGCGATACCAACAACAATGTGTTGTCCACGCCGAGCCTTCTGACCCTGGACAATCAGGAAGCCGAGATCCTGGTGGGCCAAAACGTGCCGCTCAAAACTGGCTCCTATACAGGCTCTGGTGAAAACGCCAAAAACCCCTTTACCACGGTGACGCGTCAGGACATCGGCATCAGCCTAAAGGTCAAGCCGCATATCAATGAAGGCAGCTTGATGCGTCTGGAAGTTGCACAGGAAAACTCCGAGATAGCCCCTTCACTGCAGGGTGTCGAGTCAACCGATCTGATTACCAATAAACGCGCCTTGAAAAGCACCATCCTGGCCGAAGACGGGGAAATCATCGTGATTGGCGGGCTGATCAAGGACAGCGTTCGAACCCAGGTCAGTGGCGTTCCTTTACTTAAAGACATTCCGTACCTGGGCGCCCTGTTTCGCTGGAACAAAGACACCCGTACCAAAACCAACCTGATGGTTTTTTTGCGTCCGACCATTGTGCGCAGCAAGAATGATCTGCGTGAAATCAGCGAAAGCCGTTACAACGCTTTGCGCAAGCTCGATGAGAGCGGTCCCAAGGGCAAAAGCTCGCGGTTGTTGCCCGACAATGCACATCAAATGTTCGATACCCCTACGCAAGATAACCGTCGCCCACCTGAAGCAGGTCGACCATGACATCGCCAGGTGAGCGTTTGCCTTTCGGCTTTGCCCGGCGTTTCGGGGTGCTGCTGGACACCTCATCCACGCCTGCCACCCTGTTGCTTCGTGCCGACACACCATTGACCGCGTTGGCCGAAGCACAGCGCTGGGCAACGGCTGAATTAAAGGTAAGCACACTCACCGATGCACAATTCAGCGAGCGGCTGGCCAGCACCTATAGCGCTGGCCAAAGCGCGGCCGAGCAAGTAGCCCAAGGGCTGGACGACGAACTCGACCTGATGAGCCTGGCCGAGCAAGTACCGCAAACCGCAGATCTGCTGGAGCAGGAGGGCGATGCCCCGATCATTCGCCTGATCAATGCCCTGCTGCGAGAAGCCATGCGTGAGAAGGCTTCGGACGTACACCTCGAAACCTTTGAGCACTACCTGTCCGTGCGCATGCGCATTGATGGCCAACTGCGTGAAGTGCTCAGGCCCAAACGCGAACTGGCCAGTCTGCTGGTATCACGGATCAAGGTGATGGCGCGCCTGGATATTGCCGAGAAACGCGTGCCCCAGGATGGCCGCATCAGTTTGCGTCTGGCCGGGCATGAAGTCGATGTGCGAGTTTCTACCCTGCCTTCTGCACACGGTGAGCGGGTAGTCATGCGTCTGCTGGATAAACAGGCCGGGCGCCTGGATCTCCAGTGCCTGGGCATGCCCGCCGAGACCCTGAGTCGGTTTCAACACATTCTTGCGCGCCCCCATGGGATCTTTCTGGTCACGGGCCCGACCGGCTCGGGCAAAACCACTAGCCTGTATGCTGCGCTTAGCCATTTGAATCACCAGAGCCGTAATATTCTGACTGTCGAAGATCCGGTGGAATATCACCTTCCCGGCATCGGCCAGACCCCGGTCAACACCAAGGCTGACATGACGTTTGCCCGAGGTCTGCGGGCGATTCTGCGTCAGGACCCCGACGTGGTCATGGTCGGTGAGATCCGTGACCATGAAACCGCCGAAATCGCCGTACAAGCTTCGTTGACCGGGCATCTGGTGCTGTCGACCCTGCACACCAACAGCGCCATTGGCGCCGTCACCCGGTTGGTAGACATGGGGGTGGATGCCTATCTGTTGTCGTCTTCGCTGGTGGGCATATTGGCCCAGCGGCTGCTGCGCACGCTGTGTGTGGACTGCAAAACCCCGTACGCCGCCGACCCGGTCGCCAGGGCACGGCTTGGCCTTGACCCTGAGGCCAGGCCGACCCTGTTCCGGGCTCGGGGCTGCACACACTGCCGGCAAGGTTATCGCGGTCGTACCGGTATCTACGAACTGGTCAGTATCACCCCGGCCCTGGCCGGGATGATTCATCAGGGCGCCAGCGAGCCGGAACTGATCCGCGAAGCGCGAAAGTTATCCTGCGGGCTGTTTCAAGATGGCCAACGGCGGGTGCTTGACGGTCAGACCAGCCTCGACGAACTGCTGCGTGTCACTCAGGAGGACTGAGCATGCCTGCTTTTGAGTATCGCGCGCAGGACGCCAACGGGCGCAATTGCCGGGGGCTTCAAGAGGCTGACAGTGCCCGCCATGCTCGCCAGCTTTTACGTGAGCGGGGCCTGCGCCTGAGCCATCTGGGTGAGGCCAGAAAAAATCGGCAGAAGGACAGCCATGCGCAGTCCGGCACCCGTCTGGGGGGCACGGATCTGGCGCTGCTCACCCGTCAATTAGCCACTCTGATCCATGCCGGCCTGCCCCTCGAAGAAGCCTTGAGCGCCGTCACGGCTCAAAGTGAAAAGCGTCGGGTTAGCCATTTACTGGCGGCTGTGCGCAGCCGGGTGCTGGAAGGTCATGCCTTGGCCACCACGTTGGCGGTGTTCCCCCGCGCTTTCCCCGAACTGTTCCGGGCCACGGTCGCTGCAGGCGAGCGCAGCGGGCACCTGGGGCTCGTCCTGGAGCAATTGGCCGACTACACCGAAGCCCGTCAGGCCTCGCGCCAGAAAATCCAGCTGGCGTTGGTCTATCCCCTGATCTTGCTGGTTGCTTCGTTCTCGATTGTCGGTTTCCTGCTCGGCTACGTTGTACCCGACGTGGTCAAGATCTTCATCAACAGTGGCCAGCCATTACCTGTTTTGACACAAGCCATGATCGCCATCAGCAATGGTCTGCGCAGTTATGGCGCGTTGCTTTTTATCGTGCTGCTGGTTGCCTGCGGCGCGACCCGTTGGGCACTGCGTCAGCCGCGGCTGAAGCTGCGCTGGCATGTGCTGTTGCTCAACCTTGTGCTGGTGGGCGGGGTGCTGAGGGCAATGGAAGCAGCACGGTTCGCCAGCACCCTGGCGATATTGGGCAAAAGTGCCGTACCACTGGTGGATGCCCTGGAAATTTCGGCCACGGTCATCAGTAACCTGGCCATACGCCAACGCATGCTCGACGTTGCCCGCTCAGTCCGCGAAGGCGGCACTCTGGCTCGAGGGCTGGAGCGCAGTGGTGATATCCCGCCCATGATGCTGCATCTGATTGCCAGTGGCGAACGTGCCGGCGAGCTGGACAGCATGCTGGCGCGGGCCGCCGAGCAACAGGAAAAAAACCTCGCCGCCCGTATCGCCCTGGTAGTGAGCCTGTTTGAACCGATCATGCTGGTGCTGATGGGTGGCGTGGTGCTGCTGATCGTCATGGCCATTCTCTTGCCGATTCTTGGCCTCAATCAACTGGTGAATTGACCTATGAACAGTACTTCAAAACCCAATCAACGGGGCTTCACCCTGATTGAAATCATGGTTGTGGTAGTCATCATTGGTGTGCTCGGTGCCATTGTCGTGCCTCAGTTTATGAACCGCCCGGATCAGGCCAAGGTGACCGCTGCGCGCACTGATATTCAGGCCATTGCCACAGCCCTTGAAATGTATCGCCTCGACACCTTCAGCTACCCCTCGACCCAGCAGGGCCTTGAGGCTTTGAGCAAGCACCCGGCCGGCAGCCCGGTGGTAAAAAACTGGAACCCGCAGGGGTACCTCAAGCGGCTGCCACTGGATCCGTGGGGCACGCCTTATCAATACCTGAGCCCGGGTACCCGTTCGACAGATTACGATCTGTTTTCCTTGGGTTCAGACGGCGTACCCGGCGGTGAAGGGAGCGCGGCAGACATCGGCAACTGGAGCTACTGAGCCATGCGCAGGCGGGCGTCGGGCTTTACCCTGATCGAGTTGCTGGTGGTCATTGTGCTGGTGGGTGTGCTCGCTTCAATGGTGCGTATCAGTCTGGGTGACAACAACAGCCGCAACGCTCGACAGGAAGCCGATGTCCTGTTGGGCGTTATGCACGGTTTACGCGAGAAAGCGGTTCTGGATGGCCGGGAATATGGCCTGCGGCTTGAGCCCGGGGCCTATCAGGTGATGCGCTTTGAACGTGATGCCTGGAAGCCGGCTGATGCCCGGGTGAAGTTGCCTTACGGACTGGCCCTTGCCCTGACTGTGGAGGGGCGCTCGCAGCCCCTTATACCTATGGCAGAAGCACCGCAGTTAATGTGGTTGAGCAGCGATGAAAACACCGCTTTCAGTCTGCACGTCGACAGTCCGCCCCGGCGCTGGCGAAGTATCGTCAGCGACGGCCTTGGCGACGCGCTGGTTGTTGTGGCGCAGGCATCCCATGAAGGCTGATAAAGGTTTCACCCTGCTGGAGGTCATGATTGCGCTCGCCATCTTTGCCATCCTGGCGGCGGCGGTCATGTCTGCCTGCCAGTATGTGCTGGGCCAGAGTGCGAGGGTCGAGGCAAGGTTGTTGGGCGCATGGCTGGCGGACAACCACCTCAATGAAATGCAGCTGCAAACTGCTCCTCCGGCCTTGGGGCTACAAACCCTCAATGTGACCTATGCCCGGCGTGACTGGCGCCTGAGTCGACGCATCACGGCCGAGCCCGGTACAGGCCTGCTGCGGGTAGAGTTGAGTGTCAGCCCGGCGGGCAGCGAGCATGCGGTACAGTCTGTGACCCACTGGCTGGCGTTCAGCCATGAATAAGCCCCAGGCCGGCTTTACCCTGCTCGAACTGGTGATTGCCATTGCCATTTTCGCCTTGCTGGGCCTTGGCTGCTGGCGACTCTTTGACGCAGTTGTACGTGTCGAGCGCAGCAGCACGGCACAACAGCAGGCCCTGCGCAGCTTGCAGAGGGCGGTGGCGATGATCGAACGCGATGTTTTGCAGGCCCAGAGTTCAGCCCAAAGCCCGGGTGTCGTGCTGTACCCCGATAAACTCGAAGTGCGCCGCGTCAACTGGCGCAACCCGTTGGGCCTGCCGCGCAGTGAAGTGCAGGATGTCAGTTACCAGCTCAAGGATGGTGTGCTCTGGCGCTTTAGCCGCGGGCTGGAGGAGGGCGCGCAACTGCAACAACAAAAACTGCTTGGCGATGTGCGCGAGGTGCGCTGGCGGTTGTTCAATCGCAAGACGGGTTGGCACAGTGCAGGTGCTTCTGCCCCCAAAACTGCGCAGCACGCCCTGGAGTTAAACCTGTCGGTGGGTCGCTTCGACGGTGTACGCCGTGTGCTGTTATTGACGGGGGGCACGTGATGCGCCGCAACCAGCGAGGGATCGCCCTGATCACCGTGTTGCTGGTGATGAGCCTGGCGTTGTTGATCACCGCCGGCATGTTGCGCAGCCATCGTCTGGCCCTGAACAGCAGTGCCCAGCAGATCCACCAGTTGCAACTGCGCACCCTGGCATTTGCGGGCGAGACCTGGGCCCGTGAACACTTGCGTACCCTGATCCGCGATCCCATGGTCGCCGTTGCTTCTGGCCAGGCCTGGGCCAGCAGCCAGCCACAGTTGCGCATCGACGATGGACAAATCGACGTGGTAATTGAAGACCTCGCCGGGCGATTCAACATCAGCCCCTTATTGGCCAAAGGTCCCGCCAGCGATGTGATGGAGCAACGCTGGATGCGCCTGCAAACCCTGCTTGAATTGACCCCGCTGGATGCCAGCGTACTGCAGGGCCAGAGTTTGAGTGATATCAGCCAGTTGCGTGTGCTGCCCGGTGTCGACAGCCAGTGGTACATGCGTATGCAGCCGTGGATCGTGCTGTTGGGAAAGGATGCCGTACTGAACATAAACACTGCGCCTGCCACTCTCCTTGCGACGCTGGAAGGCGTGACGCCTGAGCTGGCGCGCGCGCTGGTAACTACCCGGCCGCTGCAAGGCTATGCCAGTGTTCAGGATTTCACGTTCACCCCGGCGCTGATCGGGTTGGGTGTTCAGGCTGCGGGTCTGGGCATCAGCAGTCGCTGGTTTCGGATCACCACCGATGTGCGCCTTGGGCAAAGTCGCTTGCGGCTTGAAAGCGATGTGGTCCGCGATCCTCATACCGGCGAATGGCACTTGTTGCAGCGACGCCTTTTAGCTCCCCGACACCGCGAGCCCTTTGTATGAACAGCTGGCTTTACCTCACCGCCAAGGGTTTTGCCCACAGTGTCGAGATTGATTATGACAACGCCCCTGTATTCGTCTGGCACGATGCTCAGTCGCCGACAGAAACCTCATTGAGCGAAGCTGCAGCCGGGCTAAAAGGCCGGAACGTCGCACTGGTCCTGCCCATGGAGATGTGCAGCTGGGTGCTGACCGAACCCTGGCCGGGCAAGCGTAGGCCCACCGCACAGGCCCTGGCTTTTGCCGTCGAAGATCAACTGGCCGATGATCTGGACGAACTGCACTTCGCCGTCGGGCCGGTGGATACGCAGCAGCGTTATCCCTTGCTGATCACTCACAAACAGCGATTTAGAACGTTGCTGTGCCAGCTCCATGAGCGCGGTTTGACTATCGTCAGCGCGCAGGTGGATGCGGATCTGTTGCCTCGCGATCAAGCATGTATGCAATGGTGGTGTGGGCGCTGGTTGGTTGGCGGGACGCTTGAATTCCGGCTGGCCGTCTCCCTGGTGGGGCTGGAGTTGGTTAAATCCGGTTTGCCCACCGCATTGACGGCGCGAAAAATTGACTGGGACGCACTCCCGGAAGATGCAATCAACTTGCTCCAAGGTGAGTTTCGGCGTCAGGTGCGGGGTTGGCCGTGGCGGCGACTCAGGGTAATGGCACTGCTGATGTTTACGCTGGCCTTGGGGTTTACCCACCTGCGCAGCAGTTTTCTGGAGGGGGAAGCGGCGCGGATTTATGTCATGAGCGAAGAGCGGTTCAAAACCCTGTACCCGGCGCAAACCCGTATTGTGGACCTGTCCGCACAACTCAAGGCAATGCAGCAGCGCGCCACGGGTGCACAAGGAGGGCATATGGCACGGTTGCTTCAACTGACCGAGCAGGTGATTGGCGCCAGCAGTGTCGAAGTGCAGCATATGGAGTGGCGGGCAAGCATCGGTTGGGTATTGAACCTCACGGTCGGCAGCTTTGCCCAGCTTGAGCAATTACGCGAGCGAGGCGTGCAAAGCGCACTGCCGATTACGCTGGGCAATGCGAGCCAGCAGGGCAGTCGGGTGCAGGCCATGCTGACCCTCAGGGATGAATCATGAAGACGTTTGTGCGTGAGCGCTGGTTGCACCTGCCGCCTCGAGACCGCCAGTTGTGCGGTGTGCTGGCGGTATTTCTACTGATTGTGTTCAGCGTCTACGGGCTGTGGTTACCGGCTCAACAACGTCTGGATGCGGCCCGGGCGCTATACCTCAAGCAGCTGGCACTCGAAGGTGAAGTCCGGCAGGCACGCCCCGGATCCATCGCCAGGGGTGCTGAACAGCCCTTGGTCTCGCGTTTGAGCGACAGTGCCGCAGACTCCGGGTTGAGCGTTGAGCAGTTTGAAATAGATGGCGGTGTTGTACGCATCTCCCTGAACGGGGATGCGGTTGCGGTGCTGGGCTGGCTCAATCGTATTGAACTGGAAGGTGCAGGCTTCGAAAGCCTGAGTCTGGAAAAACGTGGTACCAGCCTCCAGGCACGGCTACAGATCAACAACCCGAATTGAGGTAGTGCCTGTAGCCGCAGGTGCAGGGAGTTACGTGTTCTTTGCGTTTCCCGGCAGCACTGGCAGCCGGGCCAGATGCAGCGCTACCAGCAGGGCAACCACCAGCATGCTGGAGATAAACAAGCCGATGCCGTTCCAGCCCGCCAGATGCCAGAACACACCCCCCAGGGTGCCAGCTACGCTCGACCCGGCGTAGTAACTGAACAGGTACAGCGACGACGCCTGCCCCTTGGCCTTGCTTGCCCGGCGGCCGATCCAGCTGCTGGCCACCGAATGCGCGCCGAAGAAGCCGAAGGTGAACATCAGCATGCCGATAATCACAAACGCAATGGGCGTGAGCAGGGTCAGCGCGATCCCGGCCAGCATCAGCACAATCACCGCCCACAGTACGCGACGACGGCCCAGTTTGTCGGCCAGTGCGCCAATCTGTGCCGAGCTGTAGATACCCGACAGATAGACGATCGACAGCAAGCCTACCAGTGCCTGGTTCATATTGTACGGCTCGGCCAGCAGGCGGTAGCCGATGTAGTTGAACAGGGTGACAAAACTCCCCATCAGCAGGAACGCTTCGAGAAACAGCCAGGGCAGCCCGGCATCGCGAAAATGCATGGTGAAACCGTCGAGCAGGCTGCGCGGATTCATCGAGCGCGGGCGGAAGTTGCGCGATTCGGGGAGGATTTTCACGAACACCACCGCGGCCACCAGCGCCAGCGCGCCAATCACCAACATCGCGGTGTGCCAACTGACAAAGTCGATCAATACACCGCTGATCAGACGACCGCTCATGCCGCCAATGGCGTTGCCACCGATATACAGGCCCATGGCCAGGCCGATGTGCTGCGGGTGGATTTCTTCACTCAGATAGGTCATGGCTACCGCAGCCAGCCCGCTAAGAGACAGCCCTACCAGCGCCCGTGTAATCAGTACACCTTCCCAGGTCGGCATCAGGGCACTGAGGAGGGTAAACAGCGCGGCACTAAACAACGCAAACACCATCACGGGCTTGCGCCCGAAGGCATCGGAAATGGGCCCGGTAATCAGCAGGCCAATGGCTAGCATCGCCGTGGCCACGGACAGAATCAGACTGCTTTGAGCGGCATTGATCCCGTACTCATGGGATAGCACCGGCATCATCGGCTGCACGCAATACAACAGGGCAAAGGTTGCGAACCCACCCGAGAACAGGGCCAGCACCGTGCGCATAAACATCGGCGTGCCTTTCTCGATAAATACATCATTCAGTTGGGTAACAACATCATCCAGCGCGGACGGCGGGATTTCGTGGGCCAGGGGTGCAGCGGCAGTTTTCACGGGGACCTCAAATAGGGGTAAAGCCGAACGGCAATGACAAAAGAATATAGGCGGCTAACGATTCTTTCCAATATATAATTCGACCTGTTTAATAGGTTTTACGACTTAATGGAGGTTGTATGGAACTGCGCCATTTGCGCTACTTCATTGCCGTGGCCGAAGAGCTTCACTTTGGTCGGGCGGCGCAGGTGCTGGGCATTTCCCAGCCACCGCTAAGCCAGCAAATTCAGGCGCTTGAGCAGGAATTGGGGGCACGGCTGTTCGAGCGAACCAATCGTCGGGTTGCCCTGAGCGAAGCCGGACGCTTGTTTCTGGAGGAGGCGCGGCGGGTGTTGGCCCAGGTCGACAAAGCCGCCGACGTGGCCCGGCGGGCGCAGTTGGGTGAGCTGGGTGAATTGAAAATTGGCTTTACCTCGTCGGCGCCGTTCAACTCCAGTATCCCCCAGGCCATTTTTGCCTTTCGCCAGGCGTTCCCGGCGGTGCATCTGGACCTCAAGGAAATGAGCAGCCGCGAAGTGGCCGAGGGGCTGGTGGATGAGTCCATCGAAGTCGGGATCATGCGGCCGCTGGCGTTGCCGGATTCGTTGCATGTTGTTGAACTGTTTCGCGAGCCGCTGGTGGCCGTGATTCGCGCCGATCACCCGCTGGCCGAAGGCAGCGAGGATGGTTTGCAACTGGCGGCATTGGCGGACGAACCCTTTGTATTCTTCCCGCGCAGCTATGGCAGCGGCTTGTACGCGCAATTGCTCAGCCTGGCGCGGGTGGCGGGGTTCAGCCCGCATATCTCCCAGGAGGCGGGGGAGGCCATGACCATTATCGGGCTGGTGTCGGCGGGGTTGGGGGTGTCGGTGCTGCCGGCGTCGTTCCAACATATGCGTATCAAGGGTGTGGTTTATCGGCCGTTGCTGGATACCGATGCCAATACGGCGGTGTGGCTGGTGCAGCGCAAGGGTCACTCATCACCGATGGCGACCGCGTTTGCGCAGTTGCTGACGCGCAAGATGGTGCACCCCTCACCCTAGCCCTCTCCCGGAGGGAGAGGTTTGGGGTGAGGGCAGGGCTGATCAGCGAGCCAGCAACTTATCCACAGACGCTTTGATCTGATGGATCAGATGCACCACCGCCAGCGCCACATCGCGGTTCAGGCCTTGCAGGTTATCGGCCGACGCATAGGCCGTGGCGATGGCGCAGCGCAGCAGTTCATCGGTGTGTTCGAGGGTTTGTTCGTGATCGTGTGTAGTCATGGTGAGTCTCCATCTATACGAATTGGAAGCTGTCACCATTTGCTTGCACACAAAGAGGGTGGCAGCTGTACGCGGGTGTGCAAGACCGGTAGATAGGAGCAAAACCCGGCAGATCCGAAGACCTCCCACGTACAGCCGCCATAAAGCAGAGTTTCTGGCGGTGATACTCAAATCTCAATCGGACTTGCACGCCCGGTCAACCATGGGGGATGACGTACCGGAGGCTAGCGATCGAAAGAGACAGGCGCAAGACCCAAGGATTCTCTAGGAAGCGTCCTGCGAATGAAAGAGATATGACCCTCGGACGTCGCTGCCCGGTAAATGTTGGCGCGCAAGATTCCCTCTTGGCGAAAAATCTCTTAACAAATCGATGCCGGGAGGTGATCGCCTTTTGTGCACGTTTGTCGTTAGGTTATTAACCCCTGACATCGAGATTTGATCATGGCCCATAAAGGTTACGCAGTGCTCGCTGGCTTATGCTTGGCACTCAGCGGTTGTGGAACGACCAATACGGTATTGCGTGGTGATGAAGTAACGCGTCGTAATCTTAAAGAGTGGAAAACCTACTGTGATTCCGTGCCCCGGGTTTACAGTGGCGTGTCATACGGTCTGTGTATTCTGCACGGGCCATCCCCTACTGTTTCACAAGATATTGCAGCGTCTGCCTTGCTACCACTCAGGCTTCTGGATTTCGTGCCTTCCGCCATTGCTGACACGGTGGTGCTGCCCTACACGATTTATCGCCAAAGCACCGAAGGAAGTATCACTCTCGCCCGATAGTTGTAGCTTTGGGAGCGTGTATTACCGGGCCAGTCACTTATCCACAGACGTTTTAGCCTGATGGATCAGATGCACCATCGCCAGCGCTACATCGCGGTTCAGGCTTTGCAGGTTATGTCCTGCGAATGAAAGAGATATGGCCCGCAGGGGCTGCGGTTTGGCCGAGAATTGCGAAACGCGCAGTTATAAAACACGCTTGGAAACTTGAAAGTAATGCTGCGCAAAATCGCTTCTTTAAGCACGGGTCCAGTCAATGTCACTTCAATATCAACCGAAAGAAGGCAGCGTACTTATTTGTGATTTCAGAGGCTATGAAGTGCCGGAATGATCAAGGTCAGGGCCATCGTGGTTATTCGTAAACATCGGCTGTCCGCTGCGCTTTGAGCTTGTAAAAGAGCGGCCAGAAACGATAAGCGGGCGTCATGCTGGTTGCCTGAACGCTTAGCGCGAGTAATAGTCCATTCGTACCCGCAAGGGGCTTGTGAGACGCTGAGAATCCTGGGAAACCAGCCATTACAGAGCCGGACCGACACAGTGCTATGACAAGCCAGTCTGTTTGTGAATAAGGCGCCGAAAGGCGCCTTTGTCGTTTCTGATGCTTACAACGGTTTTACCCGCGCCGCTTCAGACAGCTGCTTGGCCGTGCGTTCGTTCTGATTGTCCTTGAGGTCGCGCACGATATCGCGATCCAGCAGGCGCACCCAGCGAATGTAATTCTTGTGAATCTTGCCGTCCTTGTAGTCCAGGCCACTGCTGTCGCGGTACTGGATCCGGTAATGATCGGCGCTGTACGGAATGTCGATTTCAGCGTGGTATTGCCCGCGCACGGTGATCTGCGCCTGCACCAGTTGCGGGGTGATTTTTTGCACTGTCCAGCCGCGCCCGACCAGGGCCTTGACGATGGCCTGTTGCATTTGCGCACGGTCGCTGTTGATCGAGGCATGCAATGTGCGGTCGGGGGTGAACACGGGTTTGCTGGTGCAGGACACGGTGGTCAGCAGGGCCAGGGCAATCAAGGTAATGCGCAGCAGGTAAGTCATTGCATGGGTTCCACAGGTATCAGGCCCAGCGACGGAAGATCAACGATGTGTTGACCCCGCCAAAGGCAAAGTTGTTGTTCATCACGTAGTCGTTGTGCATCACCCGGAACTCGTCACGCAGGTAATCCAGTTCGCCGCAGCGCGGGTCGACTTTATCGAGGTTAAGCGTGGGAACGTAGCGGTCGCGGTTCATCATTTCGATGCTGAACCAGGATTCCAGCGCCCCACAGGCGCCCAGGGTATGGCCAAAAAAGCTCTTCTGCGAACTGATGGGCATGTGTTTGCCGAACAGCTCGCTGGTGGCCAGTGTCTCGGCAATATCACCCTGTTCGGTGGCGGTGCCGTGGCCGTTTACATAGCCGATGGCATCCGCGCCAATACCGGCGTCTTCCAGTGCCAGTTCCATCGCCCGGCGCATGGTGCCGACTTCCGGGCGGGTGGTGTGCTGGCCGTCGGCATTGCTGCCAAAGCCGACGATTTCTGCGTGGATATGGGCGCCACGGGCCAGTGCGTGTTCCAGCTCTTCGAGTACCAGCATGCCGCTGCCTTCGCCGATCACCAGGCCGTCACGACCACTGTCGTAGGGGCGTGGGCTGGTGTGCGGGGCGTCGTTTTTCAGGCTGGTGGCGTACAGCGCGTCAAACACCATCGCTTCGGTGGGGCACAGTTCTTCGGCGCCGCCGGCGAGCATCAGCGGCAGGCGGCCGAACTTGATGGCCTCGTAGGCATAGCCGATCCCCTGGCTGCCGCTGGTGCAGGCACTGGAGGTCGGGATCAGGCGCCCGGTCAGGCCAAAGAAGATGCTGATATTGGCCGCTGTGGTGTGCGGCATCATCCGTACGTAGCTGTTGGCATTGAGGCCGTCTGCCACCGAGTTGAGCAGCATATTGCCGAACGCCATGATCTCGTCGGTGCTGCCGGTGGACGAGCCGCAGGCTACGCCCATGCGCCCGTCGCGAATGATCGGGTTGTCGAGCAGGCCGGCGTCCTGCAGGGCCTGCTCTGCAGCGCCGACGGCCAGCCGTGACACGCGGCCCATGCTGCGCAGTTGCTTGCGGGTCCAGTGGGCGGGCACCACAAAGTCATCAATGGGGCCGGCCAGTCGGGTGTTAAGTTCAGCGAACCGGTCCCACTCGTCCATGCGCCGGATACCGCTGCGCCCGACCACAAAGTTGGCTTCGATACTGGCCCAGTCACTGCCCAGCGAGGTGATACCGGCCATGCCGGTGACAACGACGCGTTTCATCAGCACAACCCTCCGTTGACGGCCAGCACCTGGCGGGTGATATAGCCCGCTTCGGCCGACATCAAAAAGTTGACCGCCCCTGCGACTTCTTCGGGGGTGCCCATGCGTTGGGCGGGGATCATTTTCATCAGTTCGTCTACCGGTACGTTTTCGTCAAGCATGGCGGTGTCGATCAGCCCCGGCGCGACGCAGTTGACGGTGATTTTGCGTTTGCCCAGCTCGATGGCCAGAGCCTTGGCGGCGCCGATCAAACCGGCCTTGGAAGCGCTGTAGTTGACCTGCCCGCGGTTGCCGATCAGGCCCGAGACCGAAGTAATGCAGACGATACGCCCGGCTGCGCGGCGGCGGATCATCGGCATCATCACCGGGTGCAGCACGTTGTAAAAGCCGTCGAGGTTGGTGCGCATCACCACGTCCCAATCGTCTTCGCTCAGCGCTGGAAAGGCGCCGTCGCGAGTCAGGCCGGCATTGAGCACTACGCCGTAGTAGGCGCCGTGGGTTTCAACGTCGGCTTCCAGAATGGCTTTGCATTGGGTGCGATCCGATACGTCGAATTGCAACACCCGGGCACTGCGACCCAAGGCGTGTACTTCGGCCATGACGGCATCGGCTTCGCTGCGGCCGCTACGGCAATGCAGGACCAGATCGAAGCCGGCTTGGGCCAGGCGCAAGGCGATGGCGCGGCCAATGCCACGGCTGGAACCTGTGACCAGAATGGACTCAGTCATGGCGGGTCTCCCGGGGTGTTTGAGCAAGGTAGGTGTCAGCCTGGGGCGGACGGAACACGTTCAGGCGGGCGCTGGCATGGATACCGGGGCCGGTGAGGTGACACTCGAATACGCCCATGCCGTTGTCGTCTTCCAGTGAGCGCAGGGCGTGGATATGCAGCGGGGCGCCGAGCGGGAAATGTTCGACGTTACATTCAAATTTACGTGTGCCCAACAAAAAGCCCAGCGCCACGGGGCGGCCCTGCAAGCGGGCGCGACAACCGGCGTAGGCCGCGACGCTTTGCGCCATCAATTCAATGCCTGTCCAGGCGGGCAGGCTACCGTCTTCGCGGTTGAACAGGCCGCCGGCTTTTACGATCAGGCGGGTTTCAATCTGCTCTTCATCAAACGCCAGGACCTGATCGATCAGGATCATGTCGCCAGCGTGGGGCAGCAGTTCGGCGAGTGGCCAGTCAATCATGGGGCCTCTCCGATAATCAGGCTGACGTTATTGCCGCCGAAGGCAAACGAATTGCTCATCAGGCAGCGCTGTGGGGCGGGTGCGAGGGTCTGGCCGGGGGTAACCCAGTTTAGCGCCGGCAGCGCCGGGTCGCCTTGGCCGTCCCAGACATGGGGCGCCAAAGCACCACCGTGGCTCAGGCTCAGCCAGCAGAAGGCAGCTTCCAGCGCGCCAGCCGCACCCAGGGTATGGCCGGTCATGGGTTTGGTCGACGAACACGGCACACCGTTGGCGAACACCTGCGACACGGCGTGGCTTTCCATCGCATCGTTGTGCTGGGTGGCGGTGCCATGCAGGTTCAGGTAACCGATCTGAGCGGGCTGTAAACCCGCGCGGCCCAAGGCTTTGTGCATGGCTTGTACGGCGCCGCGGCCGCTGGGCTCCGGGGCGGAAATATGGTGCGCGTCACTGCTGGCGCCTGCGCCGAGCAGAGCGATGGTGTGGCCGTTGGCGGGGTGCCTGCTCATCAAGAACAGCGCTGCCGCTTCGCCGATATTGATGCCTCGACGGTTGACCGAAAACGGGTTGCAGCGCTCATCCGCCACCGCTTCCAGCGCCGAAAAACCGTTGAGCGTCAATTTGCATAGCGTGTCGACACCGCCGCACAGCACTACGTCGCACAGGTTCATGTCCAGCAACCGCTGGGCGCTCATCAGCGCCCGGGCGCTGGAGGTACAGGCGGTGGAGATCACATAGGCCGGCCCGCTGATGTTCAGCCAGTCGGCCAGGAACGTGGCCGGTGCACTCAGCTCTTGTTGCTGATAGCTGTAATCAGCGGGGAACTGCTGATGCTGCAGGTAATGGGCAATGCCCTGACTGGCTTCATCAATGCCCGAGGTACTGGTGCCCAGCACGATGGCAATACGATCGCGGCCGAAAGTAGCGATTGCTTGCTCAATATCGCCCTGTATTTGCAATGCGGCTTCGAGCAACAGTCGGTTGTTGCGGCTGTTTTGCTGTTCGAGCCCAGCGGGGATCGCTGCCAGTTCGCCGCTTACCGCGCCGATGGTCGGCGAGCGTTCAGGCACCCAGCCGCTTTGCCGCTGCATGCCCGAGCAGTCACCGGCAAACAGTTTGCTCGCCACTTCGGCGGGGCCTCGGCCCAGAGAGCAGACCACGCCCAGTGCGTTGAGGTAAGCAGTCATGGGGCGGCCTCCAGCGGGCTGATTGTGTAATGCAGATCGCCCTTCATATCGATGCGAAATGCCTCGGGTTGCTGGTAGTGCACTTGCCAGCGCTGTTCAATAACTCGCAAGTCAGCCGCAGTTTTTGCTTGTGGATAATTGTCCGCCAGCTCAGTTGCCGGTGTCAGTGCAAACAATAGCGCGGCGAAGAGTTCGCGGGCCTCGGGGTTGGGCGGCAACAGACCGTCAGCCTGCCAGGTGCCGTCTTGCAGTAATTGGCGCGCCAGCGGAATACCCAGGGGGTCCATCAGCGACCAGCGTAGGGCAGGTCCTTGCTGCTGGATCACCAGCAACCAGTCTTGCCGTTGTTCGGCCTGTTCGCGCTGGATATGCAATTGCATGGGCAGGGCCAGGGTTGGCGTTTTCCTGGGCAGCGGCAAGCTGGTGCAGCTACTGAGCAGCATGCATATCACTAACCACACAAACATTATCCGTGTGGGAGCGGGCTTGCTCGCGATGCAGGCAACTCGGTTCATCTGATTCACAGCAGCGATCCTGTCGCGAGTAAACCCGCTCCCACAGGGGATTGGGGTTTGCGCGCCACCACGTTGACCAGGGTTTCATCACGCTGGCCCACCGGTTTTGGCTTTAGCAAGCCAACCCGCTCCAACAGGCCGAAGTCTTTGGAGCGACTCCACCACAGGTAAGGATAGGAGATATTCTGTGGCTCAAATTCAAAGCCCTGGTCACGGATCATCTCCAGGTATTGCGCTGCGCTTTTTTGCACATGCATGGGGTGACGGAACAGCCAGCGGATCACCCAGGTATCGATATAGGCTTCGGTGGACTCGGCAAACAGCAAGTAACCACCGGGCTTGAGCACCCGGTAGAACTCGGCCAATGCCCGGTCCTGTTGCACCAGGTGATGAAAAGTCTGGTGACAGAACAGGATGTCGATGCTGTCATCGGCCACCTTCAGCTCAGCGCAGTCGCTGCCGATCAGCTCAATGTCGATGCCCTGACGCCGGGCTTCTTCGGCGCTCAAGTGCAGGCTCAGGGGATCAGCATCGAGGCCGATCAGGCGCTTCGGTGCGAAGGTTTTGTCCAGGTACTGGAACGATTTGCCCTGGCCGCAACCGGCATCGAGGATCACCGGCGCGGTTGGCAGTTCATCACTGAACAGGCTGCGCAGGTCATTGATGGCCACCCGCAGTACATGGTGCTGCCAGGTGTGGCTGCGCAAGAACCAGAACCCCAGGCGGGTTTCTTCAACGTAGGTATCGCTCAGAGGTTTCATGCGGGCTCCGTGGCGCAGATATCCGACAGCATGCGCAAACGGCGCCTGGACTCGCTGACAAAGGGGTTGCTTTCGTCCCAGGCATAACCGGCCAGGATCGAGCTGATCATGCGGCGAATATGCGGCTGGCTACCGGGGTGGTAGATCACGTCCTGGAAGGTGCCGGCGTACCAGCCTTCAACATAGCAACGGAAGGTGTCGACCCCGCGCTTGAGCGGTTCGGCAAACTCGCTTTGCCAGTCCACCGCCTCGCCTTGCAACTGACGGTGCAGCACGCCCGCCGCCATGCTCGCTGAACGCATGGCGATGGTTACGCCCGAGGAGAACACCGGGTCGAGGAACTCGGCAGCGTTGCCCAACAGTGCAAAACCTGGGCCGTGCAGGGTTTTGACGTTGGCCGAGTAACCGCCCAGGGTACGGGCCGGAGTGTCCCATACGGCATTGGCCAGCACCCGTTGCAGGCTGGGGGTTTCATCGACAAAACTGCGCAGGCAGGTGTCGAGGTTTTCACTGCGGCCTTCGAAATGCCCGGCTGCCGCCACCACGCCCACCGACGTGCGGCCATTGCTGAACGGGATGCTCCAGAACCAGATGTCGCGCTGGGTCGGGTGGGTGGTAATAAGGATTTTGTTGCGATCAAAACCTGCGTAATCGATACGGTCTTCCACGTGGGTAAACACCGCCTGACGCAGCGGAAAGTTCGACGGTGCTTCAAGGTCGAGCAAGCGCGGCAATACGCGGCCGTAGCCGCTGGCGTCGAGAATGAAGTCAGCTTCAACCTGATAGCGGCTGGTGTCTTCGCGTTCAATGTGCAGGAGCGGTTTGGCACGCTCGATATCCGTGCTGATCACGGTTTCGCCATAACGGATTTCGACACCTTGCAGCGCGGCTTGATCGGCCAGCAGTTTGTCGAAGTCCGCGCGTTGCACCTGAAAGGTGGTGGGTTTGCCGTTACTGAAAGTGTCACCAAAATCGAAGGCGCTGTATTGCTCGCCCCAGGCGAAGGCAGCACCGTTTTTCAGCTGGAAGCCGGCGGCCTGCACCGCGTCCAGCATGCCCGCTTCTTCGATGAAGTCGATGCAGTGCGAAAGCAGGCTTTCGCCAATCGAAAAGCGCGGGAAGTGCTGGCGCTCGATAACCAGCACATCGTGGCCCTTGCGTTTAAGTAGGGCCGAGGCAATGGCGCCGGACGGTCCTGCACCGATGACTACAACCTGACGACGTTCCATTTCTATTCCTGACACAGGCGCTCCTTGCCGGGTACCACGGCAGACTTCAAGGGGGGGTTGCTCATACCCGCCAGCGCCGGCAGCAGCGTGGCGATGAGGCTCATCAGTATCAACGCGAAGTACAACGCGGGACTGATCAGCTGTTGTTGCAGCAGCAAGTTGAGGAATACGATCTCACTCAACCCGCGAATGTTCAGCAGCAGGCTCTCACGCCATCGGCTGGCGCCTGCAAACGAGGGCGTGGCCCAGCTCAGTCCGAGCCAGTTGCCCAGCAGTTTGCTGGCCATCGGCAGAAGCAACAGGGCCGCCAGTTGCAGCGGGCTTATCTGGCCCAGGGCGCTGTGTACATCAATCTGCACAATGCCGAACGTCAGAATCAGCGGGATCGCCAGCGTGGACTGCATGCGCTCAAGCCACACGGCCTTTAACGGCATCACCAGCGGTACCTTGAGCCATGCCATGCAGACCAGATAGCCGACGCCAAATATCAACGCATTGAGGCGGTAATGTTCAGCCACCACCAACAGTGCGAAAAAACTCAGGCTGTAGCACAGCGGCTGACGAATGCGCAGGCCGCGCATCAGCAGCGGCAATAAAGCCCCGGCCAGCGGCAGTAATACACTGCTCAGGTTCAGGCTGCCCTGGGCCAGGCCGAACAGGCTCCAGCAGGTCAGGTCGATCACAATTGCGCTTTGCACCAGGCGACGGGAGGCAGCAGGCTGGTAGTCGATATGGCGCAGGTACAGGTACAGCACCGGGATGGCAGTGATGGCAAACACCAGCCCCACGGCCAGCGAATTCAGCCAGGGTTGCTCGGGCAACAGCCAGACGGCGCAGGCGAGCCCGCTGACGAAGGGCACGGCAAAGCTGGGCAGGGCGATTTTCAGGCTCTGGCGGTCCAGTCGCAGATCAATCACGTCGCTCAAAATGGTCCCCAGCAACAGGGCGAAGCTCAGGCTGTAAAGGCTTTTGAGCCAGACCGGCGCCACCAGTTGCGCACCGTTGAGCTGCCAGTGCGGCTCGATCCAGAACAGCATCAGCAACGGCAAACCGATGGACGCCAGCAACAACTGGCTGACAATCGGGATCATGCGAAAGCGCCGACCCACGTGAGTGGCCAGCGCAAACAGGACTAACGCCAGCAGCCAGAACAGACCCGTCAACACGGCTTATGCTCCTGTTTACCGGCCCAGGGGGCGAGGATAAAGCTGAACGCCAACCCCAGGCTCACCGACAAGCCGAAATTGCTCACCGCCGGTGTACTCGACACCGCCAGCAAGCCAAACGACAGCCATGTGGTCAGGGCGGCCAGCAAGGTGCCCAGCAAGCTGACGGCCGCACCACCGATTTGCTCGCGCATCAGGATCGCGTAGTCGACGCTGATGGCGGTGACCAGCAATAAGCCGAACAGGCTGAACAAGGTCAGCGGCTGGCCCAGCCAGCCAAGGCTGGCAAGGCTGCACAGGGCGGCGAGGAGCGGCAGCGCAACGATGCGCAATGCTCCGCCAAAGCCGAACGGAGCGATCAATAGCACGACGATCAGCGCGCATGACAACAGCTTCAACTCAGCAGCGCTGATTTGTGTGGCCGCAAACACTTTGTTCAAGTCCCCCAGGCGATCCACCAGTTTCACACCGGGCAAGTCCTGCGTTTGCGCACGCAACAGGCTGGCATCATTTAAACCTTGCAGGCTGACCATCGCGGCGACGCCGTCGGTATTTTTGCCCAGCCATAGTGCTCGCCATGGTTCGGCCAACGGGCCTGCCAGCGCATCGTCGATTGACTGATCGGGCAAGGCTTGCAACTGCGCCAGCTCGGTTTGCAAGGCGCTTTCGGGTACGCCCAGCGCCAGCAGCGGCTGCCAGTGTTGAGGCAGCGCGCTGAGGGCGGCGCGCAATCGTTGTTGCTCGCCGGACTGGCTGACCAGTTGGTTGAGGGCCAGAAAGCCTTGCAACTTGCCGCTGCCGATCAACTGTTCCAGGCGCTGGCTCAGGCTGCTCTGGCGCTCCAGTAATTGCTGTTCGTTGTCGGCGCGTACCAGAAAGAACTGGCTGGTTGGCTGATAGCCGGTGATGCGCGCAATGGCCTGGGCTTCGTTCATCAACTGTGGCGGGGCGCCGACCCATTGGCGGATGTCGTTTTTGCTGGTGAGCTGCCACAAGCCGGCGGCACAAAAGGTCAGCAGCAGTGCCAGCAGCGCAGCCGTCGGGACTTTTTCCAGCAGTGCTGCGCGTGCATCAAGCAGACTTTGCGCAATGTTCAGTGGCCATTGCGCAGGACGCAACTCGACGCCTTTGAGCAGCGCCGGCAGCAGGCACACCGCACTCAAGTAAGCGCCGATCAACCCGGCCGCGGAAAAAAGGGCGATTTGTGTCAACGCCGGGAAGGGCGTGAAAGCCAGCGCCAGATAACCGATGCAACTGGTGGCCAGGCTCAGGCTCAGACCGGGCAAGGTCAGGCGCAAGGCGGGCCAGCTGCGCCAGGGTCTCAGGCTCCAGCTTTTGGACAGGTAATGCAGGGGGTAATCCACCGCCACGCCGATCAGGCTGGAGCCCAGCACCAGTGTCATCACGTGCATGCTGCCAAACCACGCGACACAGGCCACGGCGCCAAACAGCATGCCCACCAGCACTGGAACGAAGGCCAGCAGCACGCGCCAGCGCCGGAAGGCCAGCAGCAACAGCAGCAAAATACCCACCGTTGCACCACCGCCGACCCAGGTGATTTCCCGGCTGGCTTGTTGTTGCCCGCTGGCGGCATACAGCAGGCCGCTGGCGGCGAGTAATTGCACATCGTTTTTAGCGACCTGCTCACGGCTCTGTTCGAGCAGTTCGGCGACCCGCAGAGGCAGCTTCATATCGAATGCATTGCCTTGCGTACGGGCGCGCAACAGCACCCAGCTTTTGCCGTCGGCATCGGCAATCAGGGCGCCGCTGCCAATGTCCAGTTGCACCGCACCGCGTTGCGGCTGGCTGTTTTGAATGCGACCGGTCAGGCCCAGCCAGTCATCCTGGCTGGGCACCAGGCTAAAGCCGGTAAAGGGGTCGAACAACGCCTGCACCCGCTGCTGGATAAAGGCCTCGGGGTGTTCGATCAACTGGGTACGGTCGGCGTTCGAGAGCATCGCCAGACGCCCGCGCAGCAGTTGCTCGCGCAGGGCCGGGAGGTCGGCTTGCAGGTCCCACTGGACCTTTTCAAACAGGCCGCTGGCTTGCCATTGCTCGCCCAATTGTTGAGCGCTGGCGATCGCCTGCTGACGGTCTGCACTGGCGACCAGCACCAGCATTTCGCGGTTCAGGGGCTCTTGCATGCGCTGTTCGGCGCTGAGCTCCAGCGCATCCGGTGTGTCGCCCGGCACCAGCTCCATCAGGTTGGCCGACAGCGGCGCACCGTGGCGCCACTGCCAGCCAGCCAGTGCCATCACGGCCAGCAACAGAACCAGAAAGGCCCGTGGCAGCCAGCGCTCACTGCGCAAAGTCGTTTTGCTCCGCGTTGCTCAAGGGTTGATTGCCGACGCTGTTTGGCATTTTTAGCAGCGTGCTGTCACCTTGGGCTTCTTGCAGTTCGATACGTTGCACCAGCTCGCCGCCTTCAATATTGATCCGGGTGAACACTTGCTTGAGCAGCAGTGAACGTGGTGTCAGCGTCAGCGCCCAGCGGCTGGGTTCGCCTTGTAATTGCAGGTCGAAATCACGTTGCAGGCCGCTGCTGTCGCCTTGCAAAACAGCGAGGAACAAACGGTTCTGCTCGGCGCCCGCGCTTTTGCCCGGGAGCATCTGCCATTGCGTGCCGTCGCGTCGGGCGATGCCCTGGGCGTTGATGCGGTAATCCTGTTGCAGCGGGGTTTTCAGTTGCCAGAGCAGGCCGTGGTCCTTGGCCAGGACAAATGTGCCGGTGCTGGTGAGTGGCTTGGGCAGCGCGCGCAGGTGTTTTTCCTGGATGAAATCACCGTGGATCACCTGGGGCTTGGCCAGTTGTTCGCTCAGTTGTTGCAGGTCGAAGGCGTGGGCCAGTGGGGTGAACAGCAAGGCGGCGAACAGCAATGAGAGACGGGTGCGGCCTTTGCCCTCTCCCAGAGGGAGAGGGGGCAGAATGGCTGAGTTCTTGAGTGCGCCGCGGTCAATCCCCTCTCCCTTTGGGAGAGGGCTAGGGTGAGGGGCTTTTGATCCATTCATGACAGCACCCGCTCTACAGCCCGCACAAAACACCCAGGCGAGGCCAATTGCATCTCCCGGCTCTCAATTTCAACCGCCACCTGCACTGTAACTGCCCTAGTCAAACGCTCACCCGTGACCGCATCGCTAATCAGATAATTAATCTTCAGGCGGTTCTCCCATTCCACCAGGCTGGCGCGCACGTTGATCCGCTGGCCGAACGTGGCGCCGCGGACATAACGCAACTGCATGTCGATCACCGGCCACGCATAACCCGCTTCGAGCATCTGCGTGTAGTTGTGACCGATATGGTCAAGCAGCGCACAGCGCGCCACTTCGAGGTATTTGACGTAATGCCCGTGCCACACCACGTGCATGGTATCGATGTCGAAAAACGGCACCAACACTTCGGTATCAACGTGAAAAACCCCTTTACTACGCATGCAGCCTCCAGTGTTGTTGGGCGATGCGGCTCAGGCACAAACGCAGTTCGGCTTCCAGGGCGCGGTCTTCAACCACGGGGGCAAAATCCTTGGCCAGTTCGGCATGCATCTGCGCCAGCGCCGGCGGCAACGGGCGAGCGTCTTCGGCACGGCTGCGCAGCCAAACGCCCTGATGGGCAGCCAGCAAGGTGGCCGCTGCCACCTGCTCGGTCAACTCCAGTACGCGGATCGCATCACGAGCGGCGATGGTGCCCATGCTCACCTTGTCCTGGTTATGGCATTCCGTGGAGCGTGAGAAGACGCTGGCCGGCATGGTGTTTTTCAATGCCTCGGCAGTCCAGGCGCTGGTACCTATCTGCACCGCTTTAAAGCCGTGGTTGAGCATTGCCCGTTCTGCGCTGGCGCCCGACAGGTTGCTCGGCAGGCCGTGGTTGTAGCGTACGTCCACCAGCAGGGCGAGCTGGCGGTCGAGCAGGTCGGCGACGTTGGCCACCAAGGTCTTGAGGCTGTCCATCGCAAAGGCGATATGGCCGCCGTAGAAGTGCCCGCCGTGCAGTACGCGCTCCTCTTCGGCGTCAATGATCGGGTTGTCGTTGGCGCTGTTGAGTTCGGTCTCGATAAACCCGCGCAGCCAGCTCAGGCTGTCTGCCAGCACGCCCAGCACATGGGGCGCGCAACGCAGCGAGTAGCGGTCTTGCAGGCGATGCAACGGTGCGGTGGGGGCATCGATGGCGAGGTCCTGACGGATCCAGGCAGCGACCTGCATTTGTCCCGGGTGCGGCTTGGTGGCAAACAGGCGTTCGTCAAAGTGCTCGGGGTTGCCTTGCAGCGCCACCACGTTGAGGGCGGTGATGCGCGTGGCCAGTTTGAGCAGGTAGTCGGCGCGGGCATAGGCCAGGCAGGCGAGGCCGGTCATCACGGCGGTACCGTTCATCAGTGCCAGCGCTTCCTTGGGCCGAAGTATCAGCGGTGTCCAGCCCAGTTCCCGGTGCACATCTGCTGCAAGGCGGCGCTCGCCCTTGAACAGGACTTCGCGTTCGCCCGACAGGGTTGCGGCCACGTAAGACAGTGGCGTCAGGTCGCCACTGGCCCCCACCGAGCCTTCTTCGGGGATCAGTGGCAGGATGTCGTGGGCAATAAAGGCCTGCAATCGTTCCAGCAACTCTATGCGCACCCCCGACACGCCGTGGCACAGCGACTGCAAGCGTGCCGCAAGCACCGCGCGGGTGGCTTGCGCATCGAGCAATTTGCCCAGGCCGCAACCGTGGAAGGTGTAGAGGTGGCGGGGCAAGGCTTCGACGTGCTCCAGCGGCACCGCAACCACGCAGGAGTCGCCGTAGCCGGTGGTTACGCCATAGATCACGCCTTCCTTGTCCAGCAGCGAGTCGAGAAAGCGCGCGCCCTTGGCGATGCGCTCGCGGTAGTCGGGGTCGTCCTGCAGCCGCGTTGGCGCCTGACGATTGGCCAGGGCCAGCACGTCTTCAATGCGCAACGGGGTTTGGCCGAAGGTTACTGGCTCATGCGGATGCGTCGTCATCGGTCTTCCAGAAAGGGTAAAAGTTGAACCATTGTTGCGGTGCCTGCAGGCAGTAGTAGCCCAGGCGGTCGGCGTAGAGCGTGGCCCAGTCGTCGATCACCTGCTCGCGGTTATTGCGTCGCCACACCACTTCGCGGGCAAAGGGTTCGAGGATGACTCGATAACGGCCTTTGTGTTTGAGGCAGAACATCAGATTGACCGGGCATTTGAGCAGTCCTGCCAGCAACCACGGGCCTTGGGGGAATGCTGCCGTATAGCCGAGGAAACCGACCTCTATATGGCGCCCGCCATTGAGTGGTACGCGGTCACCGGCGATGGCCAGCCATTCGCCGTTTTCCAGGCGCTGGTTGAGTTGCAGCATCACCGCCGGGTTGAGTTCACTGACCTGAATCAACCGTAAATGGCTGGCCCCGGCTTCGCCCAGCAGGCGGTTGAAGTGTTCGGCATGCCGGGTGTGAACCAGCACATTCATGGTCACCTGCTCGCCCAGTTCGGCGAGCGCACGGCAGACTTCAAGGTTCCCCAAGTGGGCGCCTACCAGCATCTGCCCGCGTTCGCCGCGCAGTTGATTGCGCAGCAGCGCGGGGTCAACGATTTCGATGTCTTCGATCTTGAGACGGCCATTCCATACATCGAGCTTGTCGAGCAGGGCGTCGGCAAACGCCATGAACTGCCCGAATACCCGCCAGCGAGTAGGGCGCAACTCGCTTTGCTCGCTCCAGTCGGCCAGGCGCTGCTGGTATTGCCAGATGCTGCGTCGTGCGCGGCCGCCGAACACAAAGAAGTACAGCACAATGGCGTAAAGCACCGGGCTGAGCACACGTCGGCCCAGCAACCTGACGCCCAGGGCGGTGAGCTTCATCAGCCGGAAACTGCCGCGCTCTTTGTGGGCAGCCCAATGCTGTTGAGGTTCATTCATGCTTTGCAGCGCCTCCAGAGGATGCCCGGCAAGCGTATCAACATGCCGAAAAACAGCTTGGTGTGCATGCTCGAAATCAGCGCATTGTCATGGAACAGGCGAAAGTGCGAGAGACCGTCCTGCGGGTAGTGGACCTGGGTCGGCAGCCAGCACATCGGCTGGTTGCGCCACGCCAGGCGAACCAGGATCTCGGGGTCGAAATCCATGCGCTTGCCCAGCGTTACCGAGTTGATCAGTGCGAGGGTCGGCGCCAGCGGGTAGACCCGAAAACCGCACATCGAGTCGGGAATCTGCAATGAAAGGCTGTTGATCCACACCCACACATGGGTCAGGTAACGCGCATACAGGCGGCCCTTGGGCACGCTGGCATCGTATTGTGGGTAACCGCAGACCAGCGCTGCAGGGTTTTGCTGTGAAACCCGCATGAAAGTAGCGACGTTGCGCAGATCGTGCTGGCCATCTGCATCCACTTGCAGGGCATGGGTAAAGCCCAGTTGCATGGCTTCACGAAGACCGGCCATGACTGCGCCGCCTTTGCCCTGATTGACGGCCAGACGAATGAGAAAGATGTTTTCGCCACGGGCAAGCTCACCCAGAACAGCGGCGCAGGCGGGGCTGCTGGCGTCGTCGACCAGCACACAGGGCAAACCGGCGGCGCGCAGGGCCGCGACCACGCCAGGCACGGCGGTTTCGTGGTTGTACACCGGGATCACGGCGCAGGGGTTATGCACGGGACTATCACTGTTATCCACAGGGGGCCTCCAGCACGATGCGACCACTGGAACAGGGTGCAGTGGCGTTGCGGTAGGCGAAGTGCAATTTTGCGCGTTCGCTGTCAAAGCGCAGGGTTAATTCAATGGCGTCCCCGGGGCGCACCAGTTGCTGGAACTTGAGTACTTCCATCCCGGCAAAACGCGGCGGCAGGTCGAGCAGTTGCTGGCCCAACACCATTGCCCAGTCCACTTGCACCACACCCGGCAACACCGGTGTTTTGGGGAAATGGCCGCTGAAGAACGCCAGGTCCGGCGGGATCGACAGGTTCAGCGTCCACTGACCGGCGTCTTCGCTTTGGCTCAACACTTCCGGCAGCTTGGGCCGGGGTGCGAGTAACAATGCATCGACTCGGGCCTGTGGCAGCTTGCCCTGGCTGTTGAGTGGTAACTGGCGCAGCAAACGCCAGCGGCGCGGCAAGGCCACGGCTTCGCAGTGCTGACTCAAGTGCTGGCGCAGGGTGTGGGTCAGGGCTCGGCGCCCCTGTTCGCGCAGGGCAAACAGGCCACTGGCGCTGAGCACCAGCAGGGCGCCCAGTGAGGCGCGTTTGTCATGCACCACGCCCAGGCGGGCTTCGGCTACCCAGTCATGGGAGACCAGCGCCTGCTCCAGCATTGGCAGGGAAATACGTTTCTCTTCGAGTTTGACGATGCGATCCAGTCGCCCGAGCAACTCAAATCGCCCGTCTGCTTCAATACGGGCGGCATCAGCCGTGTGTTCGACATGGCCCTTGGGCAAGTAGCTAGAGGCGATGATCAAGGCGCCGTCACTGCTCTGGCTCAATTGCACATCGGCAAAGGGCTGCCACAGGTGTTGCCCCTGACGCCAGGCGATACCGCCGGTTTCGGAGCTGCCGAGGATCTCGGTCGGCCACTGGCCCAGGCGTTCGAACAGCGTCCGGGCTGCTTCTTCGGGCAGGGCACCGCCAGAAGAAAATACTCGGCGGACCGAGCTTAACGCCGGCCAGTCGAGGTTGTCGGCCATGCGCTTGAGCAAGGCCGGGCTGGCGATCCAGGCAAAAGCAGCGTGCTCACGGCTGGCGCGTTGCATGTCTTCAGGGAAGGCCAGTTGTTTGCGTACAAAGCTGCGGCCTGCGCACAGAGGCCACAACACACGGAACAACAGCCCGTAGATGTGCTGCGCCGCCACACTGGCAATAATGCATGCATCACCCAGATCAGCACCCCACAGTTGCTCCAGTGCCTGAACCTCGTTGGCCATCTGGCGCAGGCTTTTGTCGATCCGTTTGGGTTCGCCGCTGGAGCCCGAGGTGCACAAACTGAGCTGGCACTGGTCCAGATCCAGTTGCGCTGCAGGCAGAGGATCGGCGTACAGGTCCTGCAACTCTTCGCTTTGAGTTATCCACAGGTCAACCTGGCTGTCCCATCGAAGGCGGGTTTGCGCTTGCAGGTCGGCGGGCAAGAGCACGCTGACTCCGGCCTGCCAGGCACCGAGCAAGGCCTGCGCCAGCTCGGCGGCATCTTCAAGGTGTACGGCAACGCGTCGCACGCCGCGCTGTTGCAGGCCGCCCGCCAGGCGCAGGGCCCGTTCACGCAGGGTGTCGTGGTTCAGTTCGGGGTCAACGCTGACCCGGCGATCTGCGTGCCCCTTGAGCAACAGGTGCTCAAGATTTATCCAATTCATGCCCGGCCTCTTACCTTTTGTCGTATCAGCCATTCAATGAAAAACAGCAGCCCCATCAGCGCGTAGGCGATCAGGCCGTTGTACAACGTCCACCAGCTCAGCGGCGCCCACAGCGTCAGGGAGGCTGCGACTAATCCGTTTAGCATGAAGAACAGGCACCAGACCTTGGTCACCTGCCGCGTGTAATCAATTGCAATATCGGGCAGCACGGGCTCGCGCAACCGCGCCAGCCGCTCGATCATTGGCGGCCCGTACTTCAGGCTCAGGCCGAACAGGCAAAGCATGAACGTGCTGACCAGCACCGGGTACCAGCGCAACAGTGCCGGGCTGTTGAACAGCCCCAGCAGGGCGCAGAACATCAATGCAACCACCGCCATCAACAGACTGCCCGGGCGGCGTTCGCCGGTCAGGGCGCGGGCCAGCCACAGGCTGCCCAGCAGCAGCGCGAATTGCCACGGGGCGAAATGGGCCATGCCGAAGTACACCGCAAAGGGGTACATCAGTCCGGCCAGCAACAGGCCGAGGCCAATCAGGCGGTTCATGCGTCAGCGTGAACCAGGCGGTAAACCGCCTCGACCACGTCATTGACGGTACGCACCGATTTGAATTCTTCAGCGGCGATTCGTTTGCCGGTTTTACGCTTGATATGGTCAATCAGATCGACAGCGTCAATGCTGTCGATTTCCAGATCCTGATACAGGTTAGCGTCCAGGGTGATGCGTTCGGGTTCCAGTTCGAAAAGTTCGACCAGAGCGTCGCGCAGGGTGTTGAAAATGTCGTCACGGTTTTGCATGGTTCGGTCTCAGGCTGCCTGTTTGGCGGTGACAAAAGCCGCAAGGCTGGCCACGTTGGAAAAATGATTGCGTGTATCTTTGGCGTCGGCGTCTATTTTGATGCCGTAGGTCTTTTGAATCGCCAGGCCCAGCTCCAGTGCGTCGACAGAGTCCAGCCCCAGGCCGTCGCCAAACAGGGTTTGATCGTCGCCAATGTCGCTGACACTGATGTCTTCGAGGCCCAGGGCATCGATGATCAGCTGTTTAATATCGTTTTTCAGATCGCTCATCTGTGGCGAGCTCCTTAATAAAATAGTCATGCACGAAGTCGTTGAGCAGGCGCGAGGCTTTGGGCGGCGGGCCAAGCGCGGAAAATGTATGTGGATCTATATCGGCACCGACCCGAAAGCTGAAGTGCACGCGACGCTCGGGTATGCGATACCAGGGCTCGGCCTTGGTCAGCGTGGTGGGGCTGACCTTGATCACCACCGGTGTAAGGATCTTCGCACCCCGCAGTGCAATCGCGGCGGCCCCGCGATGAAAGGATGGCGCATGGCCTGGCCGGGTACGCGTCCCTTCCGGGAAAATCACCAGGGTCTGGCCTTGCTGCAACGCCCCCGCAGCGTTATCGAGCATGTCTACGCTGCCATCATTGCTGATGTATTGCGCCGCACGCACAGGGCTACGGGTAAACGGGTTTTGCCAAAGGCTCTGTTTGACCACGCAATTGGCGTTTCTCACCAGGCCGATCAAAAAAACCACATCGATTAGCGACGGGTGGTTGGCGATGATCATCTGCCCGGGGCGGCCTAGCCGCTCGGCACCCTGGACGTCATAGGTCAGCACGCCCATGCGCGCCATGGTGCGAATAAACAGCCAGAACAGGCGGCTGACGGTAAAACGGGCACGCTCGCGCTGACGCGTGGCATCGCCCGGCAGGCAACTCAGCACCGGAAAAATCACCAGACGCAGGCACAGGCAACCGATACCGAACAGTGCAAAGCTGATGGCAGTGGCGATCAAGCGCCAGGCATAAGCATCACGGCGGGCGCTCACAGGCTGTGCTGCCAGTTCCACACGCGGTTTTTCCAGGTGTGCTGGAATGATCTCTGCTGCTTATCGAGCAGTTGGCGCAACAGATTCAGGGCATGGGGCCATTGAGCTTGTTCTATGCCTGCGGTACCACTGGCGAGTGAAACCTGCCATTGCTCGCCCGGGGTCAGCAGCAGGCCCACGGCATAAGGGAAGGGCACGTCATTGATACAGCGTGCATAGGCCTCGGGTGGCTGCTCTTCGGTGATGATCAGCAACACGGCGGGCGCGCCTTCATTGAGCAGGGCGCAGGCTTCGATCAGGCCGTGCTCCAGGCCGTCTCCGGCGGCAGCAATAGCGGTCATTTCGCTGGTTTCGCCGCGCATGATCGACCACAGGCCAATCACGGCGTTATGCACCGAGAGGCTGAACTGCGTGGGGGACAAGGGCTGATCCGCCGCGAGGTCGCTGAGTATGTCGAATGTGCGCGGGGTTTCACCGTGACGCGAGGCAAAGACCAGCGGTAATGCTTCATGGCCTTCGGCCAATGGCCAGCCGACGCAGAATGCCATGCGAGCCAGGCGGCTGAGGCGGCGCCGTTGCATGGCGGGTAAAAATGAGACATCGGGTGCTGCGCTGTTGGCAGCAAGTACACAGGGGTGCTGGCTCCAGGCTTGCCAATCGGCCACGGTGTCGAGGCCTGGAGCCCAGGCGCGCCACGCGGCGATATTGAAATTGATCACTGGAGTTCATCCCGCCCTTGCAGGCTTCCTTGATGCGAAAGTGGACACCGATCGACGCCGCACTTGATACAGAGGGGCGATATTATCCCGGTGCAGTTGGTTCGTAGCAAATATTGCTTACAGCCCCAGTGTGGTTTTTCTGGGAATTTAGAAAAATAGGATCAATGGATTTTATTTGAGAGATTTATTCGTTTGTTTTTGTGGAGATATTCTTGATTGATGTAGGGCATTTCTTAGCAAGGTAGCTAAGCCGCGCAAAGGGCATCTACACTCGGACACTCATAGGTACACGGAGGTTTTGAAATGCGTCGCGTGGTGTTTAACCAGAAAGGCGGTGTGGGTAAATCCAGCATCGCGTGTAACCTGGCTGCGGTTAGCGCCAGCGAAGGGTATCGCACGTTGTTGGTGGATCTGGATGCCCAGGCCAACTCTACTCAATACCTGACCGGACTGACCGGCGATGATATCCCTATGGGGATTGCCGAGTTCTTTAAACACACCTTGTCAGCGGGCGTGGGCTCGAAGAAAAACCGGGTCGATATTTACGAAACACCCTTTGAAAACTTGCACGTAGTGACGGCTACGGGTGAATTGGCCGATTTGCAGCCCAAGCTTGAGGCCAAGCACAAGATCAACAAGTTGCGTAAGTTGCTGGACGAGCTGGCTGAAGACTATGACCGCATTTATGTCGACACTCCACCCGCGCTGAATTTTTACGCGGTATCGGCGTTGATTGCCTGTGATCGTGTGCTGATTCCGTTCGATTGCGACAGTTTTTCACGTCAGGCGCTCTATGGCCTGCTGGCTGAAATCGCTGAGCTAAAGGAAGACCACAATGAAGACCTGCTGGTCGAGGGCATCGTGGTCAACCAGTTTCAGGCCCGGGCCAGCCTGCCCCAGCAAATGCTTGATGAGCTGATTGCCGAGGGGCTGCCGGTGCTGCCCATGTACCTGAGCAGCTCAGTACGCATGCGTGAGTCGCATCAGGCCTGCCAGCCTTTGATTCACTTCGACCCGAGGCACAAGCTGACCCAGCAGTTTGTGGAGTTGCACGATTACCTGGATCAGAACGCTTAAGCGCTGATGCCTTGGCTGCGCAGCCAGGCGCCAAGTTGCTGCAATGGCAACGCACCGCTCTGGCGTGCGATTTCGCGGCCATTTTTAAACAGGATCAGGCTGGGTATCGAACGGATGCCCAGTTGCCCCGCCAGGTGCTGGTTGGCCTCGCTGTCGAGCTTGGCAAGCCGACACTTGCCCAGCAGTTGGCGGGCGGCCTGCTCAAATACCGGAGCAAAGGCCTTGCAGGGCCCGCACCACTCGGCCCATACATCTATCAGTAGCGGCAGGTCGCCCTTGATCTGGCTGGCGTAATCGGTTTGCTGCAAATCGAAGGGCCTGGCCAGCAATACTTCATTTTTGCAGCGCCCGCATTTGGGGTGCTCACCCAGGCGATCGCCGGGGATGCGGTTCAGGCCGTTGCAGTGGGGGCAGGGGATCAGCAGCGGTTCGGTCATGGAGAGCTCCTTGGAAGTGGCCATTGGTGCCGCCTGTCGCAGCGACTCCAGATTGATGGCGTGCAGTTCAGCAGATGAACACCTGGGCCGCCACCCCCCCCATGACGTATCTGCTCACAATGTGCTCAAGCCGGCCACCAGGTCTCTATCTAGGCTGTAAAAACCCCCCGGGCTTTGCACCGCTGGTCTGGCAATCGTTATCGCAAGTTGCGATTGCCAGGGTTCGGGTTTAGCCTTCATAGCAAGATGCGATAAGGACATTGCAGGCGAGTGATTACAGCAAAACGAATTTGGGAAGCCAAAGCACAATGGCCGCAATCGGCGAGCGCACTGGATGAGTGGTATCGCAAGATCAAAGTCCTAAGCCCTGAAGACTTCGCCGCGTTGAGATCGTTTTTCCCCGCCACCGACAAGGTGGGTTCGTTTCATGTTTTCAATATAGGTGGTAACAAACTGCGGTTGATCGCCGTGGTGCGTTACCGGGTACAGCGCCTCTACATCCGTCATGTGCTGGATCACCGTGACTATGACAAGGGCAAATGGAAGGAATCAGCACCATGAACGCATTGGTCGAACAGGCAGCAGAGCATTGGCAATTCGTGGCGCCGCTGCTGCGCAAACCGAAAAACGAAGCCGATTACGACGGGCTGGTCGCCGCCCTTGATACGTTGACCGACTTGATAGGCGATGATGAGACCAACCCCTTGATGAGCCTGGTGGACATCATCGGTGACTGGGTTGAGGCTTACGACCTAGAGCATCGACCGATGCCCAAGGTCAGCGGCGTCGATGTGCTGCGCTCGGTGATGCAGGAACACGGGCTGACGCAAAGCGATTTGCCAGGTGTCGGCACCCAGTCTGTGGTGTCCGAAATCCTCAGCGGTAAACGCCAGCTCAACGTACGGCAGATTCGTTGGCTGGCCGATTACTTCAAAGTGCCTGTGGATATGTTTATCTGAGGCTTACGGCGTGCGCCACGCTGTGGCTGGTTTGTGGGCCGACGACTGGCGACCGGCCTCGGTTCTGTGGGAGCGGGCAAAACCGGCAACAGTATATTTACCGGTTTTGCATCACGACGAGCAGCTGATTTCCAGATGCTTGCCCCACTCCGGCGGGCGTTCGGCGTAGCCTTCCATGCCCGGTTGTTCGGTGAACGGTTGGGTCAATACCGTGTGCAAGCGTTGCACTTCGCTGTAATCCCCGGCCTCGGCCGCATCGATGGCCTTTTGTGCCAGGTAGTTGCGCAGGATATACAGCGGGTTGACCGCGTGCATGCGCTCACGCCGGACGCTTTCATCGCTTGCGCCGTCTCGGGCAACCCGGGCCACGTACTGCGCGGCCCATTCGTCAAAACCCTTGAGATCGACAAATTCGTCTCGCAGCCGTGCTACTGCCTGTTCTGCCGGGAGGTCCCCCAGGCGCCGGAAAAACAGGTTGTAGTCGACGCTGCTGCCTTGCATCTTTTGCAGCAAGGTTTCGACCAGGTGTTGATCGGTGTCTTCGGCACTGGTCAGACCTAACCGGCGGCGCATCAGGTCGAGGTAGTGGGCCTGGTACAGCGGCAAAAAAAGCCCCAGGGTTTCGCGCAAGGCTTCAACGCTGATAAACGGCGTCAATGCCTGGGCCAGGGCACTCAGATTCCACTGGCCGATCGGCACCTGGTTGCTGAAGGAGTAACGCCCTTCATGGTCGGAATGGTTGCAGATGAAGTTGGCGTCGAAGTCGTCGAGGAAGGCGAACGGACCGAAGTCAAAGGTGATGCCCAGGATCGACATGTTGTCGGTGTTCATTACACCGTGACAAAACCCGTAGGCCTGCCACTTGGCGATCAGTTCAGCGTTGCGTTCGACGATTTCGCGAAACATGGCCAGATAGGGTTCGGGTTGCTCCAGGCACTCGGGGAAGTGCATCGCCAGCACATGCTCACCCAGTAGCTTTTGCTGCTCGGGGCGCTTGGTGTAGTAGAAATACTCGAAGTGCCCGAAGCGTATATGGCTGGGTGCCAGGCGCAGCACCATGGCGGCGCGCTCCTGGGTTTCGCGCCACACCGGGGTGTCGGAGGCGATCACACACAGGGCTCGGCTGCTGGGGATGCCCAGTGCATGCAGTGCCTCGCTGGCGAGAAACTCGCGGATCGAGGAGCGCAGTACGGCGCGGCCATCACCCATGCGCGAATAAGGGGTCCTGCCGGCGCCCTTGAGGTGCAGGTCCCAGTGCTCGCCCGCGTCGTTATACACCTCACCCAGCAGTAACCCGCGGCCATCGCCCAGTTGCGGATTGTAAGAACCGAACTGATGACCGGAATAGACCATCGCCCGAGGCTCGGCGTTGGCCCACAGGGTATGGCCACCAAACAGTTGCGCAAATACAGGGTCTTGGGTGACAGCGGGGTCGAGGTCGAGCAGTGCCAGGGCGGCGTCGCTGGCGACCACAACACGCGGTGCGTCGATGGGCTCAGGCAGCACATGGGTCGAGAAGGCATCACCCAGGCGGGCAAAGCGGTTATCAAAAGTCAGTTCGTCGAGGGCTTTCAATGACCGTCTCCAGTGAACAGTGGCGGATCGTGGCAGCGGGCTTGCCCGCGACGGCATCAACGGGCTTGGTTGGTTAAACCGATTCGTTTGCATCGCAGGCAAGCCAGCTCCCACAGAGGTTGCATCGGACTTGCGTCAGTCGAGCTTGCCCAACTGCGGCTTTTGCGGTGGTGGTGTCGGCTCGGGCGGGACTTCCGGCCCAACGGGCACCAGTTTGTATTCTTGCCCCTGCAGGTTCTTGAGGTACACCTCCATCTGCTGGAAGGAGATGTTGATGTGGTGGTTTTTGAACTCGCGGTTGATAAAGCGGTTGACCTCGTCGATCACCGGGTTGCGGTCGCCCAGGTCGCGTACGTGCATGCGCAGTTCGTGGTCGAGAGTGCTTTGGCCGAAGTTGAGGAAGTACACATGGGGCTCCGGGTCTTTGAGCACCCGCGGGTTCTCTTGCGCAGCCTTGAGCAGCAACTGCTTGACCAGGTCGAGGTCGGAGCCGTAATCGACGCCCAGCTTCAGGGTCACACGGGTGATGGTGTCCGTAAGCGACCAGTTGATCAGTTGCCCGGTAATAAAGGTCTTGTTCGGGACGATGATGTCTTTGCGGTCGAAGTCGGTGATGGTGGTGGCCCGGATGCGGATCTTGCTCACGGTACCTGACAGATTGCCGATGGTGATGGTGTCGCCGATCCGTACCGGGCGTTCGAACAGGATCATGATCCCGGAAATAAAGTTGGCGAAGATTTCCTGCATGCCGAAGCCCAGGCCTACCGACAGTGCCGCAACCAGCCATTGCAACTTGTCCCAGCTCACGCCCAGTGTCGACAGGGTGGAGACAAAGCCTACGCCGATGATCACGTAGGTCAGCAGGGTCGTAGTTGCGTAAGCACTGCCCTGGCCCAGATCAAGGCGCGACAGCACCAGCACCTCCAGCAGGCCGGGCAAGTTACGCGCCAGCGCGATGCTGATGCCGATGATGACCAGCGCACCTATCACGTCGCCGATGCTGATGGGCACCATGCTCATATTGGCGCCGGTACCGCTGGTATATTCGTAGAGGGTGATGTTGTCCAGGTAGGAAAATACCGAGATCAAGTCAGCCCACACCCAGTACAGAATGCCGATAAAGCCAGCCAGCAGGGCCAGGCGGATCAGGCGCAGGGACTGTTGGTTGACCTGTTCGATGTCCAGGGTCGGCTCTTCGATAATCGTATCGTTGCCTTCGCCTGCTTCCTTGGCGGCCTGGCGTTTGGCCAGTGCACGCTGGTAGGCCAGGCGCCGTGCCGCTACTGCCAGGCCACGGACAAACGCCGCTTCGACCACCAGCCAGAGCATCAGCAGGTAGAGGGTATTGATCAGGCGGTCGCTGAGCTTGAGTGCGGTGTAGTAGTAGCCAAAACACACCGCCACAAACAGCGCCAGCGGCAGCAGGGCGAAGGCAAAACCGAGCAACTTGCGCAGGCGATAGGCTTTTGTTGCTGTTTCAAAGTCGTTGAGCAACAGGCGGCAGAGCAGCCAGGCCATGGCCGCATAGCAACTGAGCACCACCAGAATACCCAGGACATCGTCGGCCAGCGCAGCCGGTTGTTGCTCGGCAAAGGCGACGACGGCCACCAGGGCCAGGACCACAAAACCGAGTTTGCGGATCCAGTTTTGCAAGAACGCGACCAACGGTTTTTCCCAGCGAAAATGCAGTTCGGCCACGCCACCCGGCGCCAGAATCCGGTAAGCGGTGTAGAACACCAGCCAGGCCTCGGCCATCTGAATCAACGCCGCGCCCGTATTGGCATTCATGCCCCGGGCATCGGTTTGCAAGGCGTAGCCGCACAAGGCCAGCGCCAATGAAATGGGCATCGCCAGCAAGATATTGATCAATATTGCCAGCGGCGTGTGCCATTGGCTGTCACGCTTGAAGTGACCGATGTCCTGATGGATGTTGTTCAATTTGCTGTAGAGGTAGCGACGTTTCCACAGCAGCGCCACGACCACCAGCAAAAACGGCAAGAACAGCAGGGGACGTTGCACCAGGCCTTCTGCCAGTTCACTGACGCTGGAACCCCAGGGCAGGGTGGTGATTTGCTGCTCAAGCTGGCGCGGTGCGGTTTCCAGCCATTCCAGATCCAGCGGCTTGTTGCTGGGGATCCAGAACATTTGCTCATCCAGCGTGGCGCGCAGGCTTTGGGCGGTGCTGAGCAGTTGTTTCTGGTTCAGTTGCAGGGTGATCGATTCGTTGAGCAGCGAGCTAAGTTCGCGGTTCAGGCGGTCCAGCAGATCGCTGCGGGTGTTGACCAGTTCGAGCAGGGTTTTGCGCAGTTGCGGTGTGACCTGGTCGACAGGTTGGGTGGACAGCAGGTTGTCGACGTAAGTCGTGGGGTTGCTGATCAACTCGCGCTGCTGGTTGATTTCAAACTGGTACAGACGGATATCGGCGATTTCGTCTGCCAGATTCTTGTCCATTTTTTGCAGGCGCGGCAGGGCTTGCTTCTGCTTATAAAGTATCTTGGACAGCAACAAACTGCCCTTGAGCACGTTGATCTGCTCATCCAGGGCCTGGTCGCTCTGGGTAACGTTGTCCAGTTGTTGCTTTGTTTGCAGATTCTGCTGGGTCACCTCGTTGAGGCGATCGGTGCTGCGCAACAGGTAGTCGGAGAGCTTGAGGTTGATCGCGCTTTCGGTCGCCAGCAGGCTGCTGCTGCCGGACTTTTTCGCCTCGATGGATTGCTCGGTCACGGTCTGCTGCGACTGGGCCAGGCGCTTTTGATTGATCAGGGTTTGCAGGTCCTGGATTTCCTGGTCCTGGCGCGTGGTTTTTTCCAGCAGCAGGTCGTGCTGGCTGCCGCTCAGATCTTGCAACAGGCTGTTGCCAGCCAGTTCCTGGCGGCGCAGGGCAATCAGTGCGTTGAGCGAGGCGGCTTCGGCGTTGAGCTGGTTGCGCTGATCGGGGGTAAGCAACTTGCCATTGTCGCGTCCTGTTTTCAGGGTGGTGTTGATCTGCTGGATACGGGTCTGGCTGTTGCTGATCTCGGCCTGGGCCCGCTCGGGTCGGGTCTGCGCGGCAATGCTTTGGCTGTTGGCGATAGCCAGGGCTTTTTGCAGCTCGCCCTGTTGCGTGGTGCGTTCCGCCAGCAGTTGTTCCAGCTGCTGCACGGACAGCTCGCTGTAGCGCTGGGCTACGGGTATGGGTTTGCTGGCCTTGATTTTGGCCAGTTCGCGCTGGTTTTCGGCAGTCTGGCGAGGGGCATCGTTGATCTGTTGTTTGACGTCGTTCAGGCGCTGTTCGTAATCGGCTTTGCTGTCGAGCAGGGTCAGGGTCTGCTGGAGCACCGCCTGCAGGGCTTTTTGGTCGGCGTCCGGCAGTTTGCGCTCGGCAATTTTGTCCAGGCTTTGCTGCACCGCTTCGGCGGTAGGCGGGTCGGCAGCCTGAAGCGTGCCGACACAAAGGCTCAGGCCGAGCAGGACGGTGGCGATGAACGTGCGCAGAGTTGGCATAGATACCGGTCAGACAAGGGCGGAAAGTTGGAGTTTAGAGGAACAGCCCCGGGCCCGGTGCACTTCCTTCGGGGAATCTGACGCCCACTTTGGCGATCTTGTTCCCTTCCATCATCGCAACCGTCCAGATGGTGTTGTTCCACTCCACCTGGTCGCCGACCACCGGCGCGCCGCCGACCTTGTGGGCAATGAAGCTGCTCAGTGAGGTGTTCGGGTCGATGCCGTCCAGCTTCAGGCCGTACAAGGCGGCCACAGCGCCCAGCTGGGCGTCGCCCTCGAGCACGAAGTCGCCGAAGAAACGCAGGTCCAGGCCACGGCTCGGGGGCTGGCTGAACAGTTTGCCCAAGGCAGGCAAGTCGTGTTCGTGGCCGATGACGCAGAGCAGGTCACCCACTTCAAGCGTGGTACTACCCGACGGATGGAGCAGTTTTTTATCGCGAAACAGGGCGGCGATACGGGTGCCGTCGGGCATTTTCAGTTCACGCAGGGCCGCACCGATGCACCAGTTTTGTGCGTCGAGGCGATAAACAAAGAGTTCCCACTCGCTGGTGACATGCACTTCAAGGGCTGAACGGGACACGGGGGCCAGATCAGGCGGTACGGTCACCTTGAGCAGCTTGGCGACCCACGGCAGGCTGGTGCCTTGCACCAGAAGAGATACCAGCACGATAAAGAATGCCAGGTTGAAATACAGCTGCGCATTGGGCAGCCCGGCCATCAACGGGAACACCGCCAGAATGATCGGCACCGCACCGCGCAGGCCTACCCATGAGATAAAGGCTTTTTCGCGTCCATGGAAGGCTTTGAAAGGTAGCAGCCCCACTACCACTGACAGCGGGCGGGCAAACAGAATCATCCACAGGGCCAGTGCCAGTGCTGGAATGGCGATGGGCAACAGGTCGTGTGGCGTGACCAGCAAGCCCAGCACCAGGAACATGCCAATCTGGGCCAGCCAGGCCATGCCGTCGAGCATATGCAAAATGCCATGACGGCTGCGGATCGGACTGTTGCCAATCACCAGGCCGCACAGGTAGACCGCGAGAAAGCCGCTGCCGTGCAGGGCGTTGGTCAGGGAAAAGACCACCAGCCCGCCTGCGATCACCAGAATCGGGTACAGGCCGTTGGCCAGGTTGATACGGTTGACCATTTGCAGCATTAGCCAGCCGCCTGCCAGACCGACCGTGCCGCCGATGGCAAATTCACGCACCAGGTTGAGCAACAGGCTCCAGTGCAGGCCTGTTTCACCGCTGGCGAGCATGTCGATCAGGGTGACGGTGAGGAATACCGCCATCGGGTCGTTGCTGCCGGACTCGATTTCGAGGCTGGCTGAAACCCGCTCGTTCAGGCCTTTGCCACCCAGCAGCGAGAACACTGCGGCGGCATCGGTGGAGCCGACAATGGCGCCAACCAGCAGACCCTGGATCAAGTTGAGATTAAACAGCCAGGCGGCCATCAGCCCGGTCAGCCCCGTGGTGATCATCACCCCCACCGTGGCCAGCGATAACGCGGGCCATAACGCCACGCGAAAACTGGAAACCCGGGTGCGCAAGCCGCCGTCGAGCAAAATCACCGCCAGGGCGAGGTTGCCCACCAGATAGGCCGTGGGGTAGTTGTCAAAAATGATGCCGCCGCCATCGACACCTGCGGTCATGCCCACCGCAAGGATGATGACCAGTATCGGGATGCCCAGGCGCGAGGACAGAGAACTTACCAGGATGCTTGCGCCTACCAGCAACGCGCCGATCAAGAACAGGCTGTTGATGGTCGTCGCATTCAAAGGCAGTACTCCAGAAAGCTAAAAAAGACAGGGCGCAGACCTGGCATGCAGCCTGCGTGCCATCGATTCTAACCTGCGCCATTGGCGGGCTGTCAAAAAAGGTTTTGAATGGATTACACCCTGGAGGTGTTTGGGCCTGTCGAGTAGGACTGAAGGCCTTTCTTACAAAAAAATGGGATTTTCACTGCATTTTTATATTAGGTAAATTGTGTGTACTGCGGCCTCCCACTTGCGCACGGACATGACATGAACCCTGCTACTGAGGCTGGCAACAGGCTATCGAAGACAACACCGTGGTGTGACGACAAACGAATCAACCTTTATGTCGTGTCTGTCAGCAAGTTTCTGCTGCTGTATGGGCTTACGGCAGGCGGGTACATGGTCTATTGGTCATATCGCAACTGGGCGTCCTACAAAGCGGAAACCGGGGCGCCGATCGCGCCGTTGCTGCGCGCTGCGCTCTGGCCATTTTTTATCCTGCCGCTGTTTGAAGTGGTTCAGAACGGCCTCGACAGGACAGGGCGCTGCTATTTTTGGCAACCCGAGACCAGAGGCCTGCTCATTATGCTGCTGGTCATGTTCTCGGTGCTGGTGTCCACGCTGTTTACCCGGCCCGCGGATGCGGTCTATGTGTTGTTCACCAATGCAGTACTGATCACCGGTTGTTGTGCAATGCTGGTGGCGGCCCAGCGCGCAATCAATATGCTGGCGGGTGACCCGCAGGGCAGCGTCAACAAGGCCCTGAGCTGGGCTAATTTTGCCTGGATGGTGGCCGGCACGTTGTTGATGGCCATCGTTGGCTATATGGAATTCATGAGCCAACGTTGAGTTCATGGCGTAAAAAAACCGGGCAACCCTTTCGGGTGCCCGGTTTTTTATTGCCCGATCACATCCTCAACCGATGGTCATCAGGCTTGCGTTGCCACCCGCAGCAGCGGTGTTGACGCTCAGTGCGCGCTCGATCACCAGGCGTTCCAGGGCGATATTGGTTTCGCCCTGGGACAGGCCCTGTACGCCAACGATGGCGCCTGCGCGTTGTGCCACTTGCTGGCACACGTCACGCAACTGGTCACAGTCGCCGTGGTGCAGGACGGCGTCGAAGATCACTTCGTCCTTGGTCCAGTCCGCGACCAGTGTGATGCGTGGCTGCACCTCTGCAGGCAGGCGGGCCAGCAGGGCCTTGGCCAGTTCACTTTGCGGCAGTACCGCCGAGCTGCCCACGGCCAGAACGGCAGCCAGTTGGGTCAGCAGGTCGCTTTCAACTTCAGCCAGGCACAGCACATGTTCACGCGGCAGAATGGCGTAGCTGTTGCGTTCGCCGGTCGGGCCGTTGAGCAGGCGCGTGATGCCACTTTGCGAGTGTGCAGCGTACTCGGTGCACAGCTCGGCCAGTGCTGGTTGCTGGTTGCTGGTTGCCCAGGCTTGCAGGGCGCTGAGCGGTTTGCTCATGGCCTCGCGGGCCTGGGTGTCCGGTGCGGTCACGGCATCGACCTTGGCGAACGATTGCTCGATTGCATTGCCCGGGCGGGTCGACAGCAGGCGGTACAGGTACAGCGGGCCACCGGCTTTCGGGCCGGTACCCGACAGGCCTTCACCGCCGAACGGTTGCACGCCGACCACCGCACCAACGATGTTGCGGTTGACGTAGACGTTACCGGCGTTGACGTTGTTGACCACCTTGGCAATGGTTTCGTCGATACGGGTATGTACGCCCAGTGTCAGGCCATAACCCGAAGCGTTGATCTGTGCGATCAACTGGTCGATGTCTTTGCGCTTGTAGCGCACCACGTGCAGCACCGGCCCGAAGATCTCGCGTTCCAGCTCGTCAAAGCTTTCCAGTTCAATCAGGGTCGGCATGACAAAGGTGCCGCGTTTACATTCTTCGCTATCGGCGATGGCCATCTGGTACACAGAGCGGCCCTTGTCGCGCATGCCCTGGATATGCTGCTCGATCCCGGCCTTGGCTTCGGCGTCGATCACCGGGCCGATGTCCACGTTCAAGCGCTCGGGGTTGCCCATGCGCGATTCGGCCATGGCACCTTTGAGCATTTCGATGACGCGATCTGCCGAGTCCTCTTGCAGGCACAGTACCCGCAGTGCCGAGCAACGTTGACCGGCGCTGTCGAAGGCCGAAGACACCACGTCGATAACCACTTGCTCGGTCAGGGCCGAAGAGTCGACGATCATGGCGTTCTGGCCGCCAGTTTCGGCGATCAGCGGGATAGGGCGGCCCTGGGCATCCAGGCGACCGGCAATATTGCGTTGCAGCAGGCGGGCCACTTCGGTGGAGCCGGTGAACATCACGCCTTTGACGCGATCATCACCCACCAGGCGTGCGCCGACGGTTTCGCCGCGGCCAGGCAGCAATTGCAGCACGCCTTGCGGGATGCCAGCTTCGAGCAGGATGCGTACGGCTTGTGCGGCAACCAGCGGGGTTTGCTCGGCAGGCTTGGCCAGTACCGGGTTACCGGCAGCCAATGCTGCAGCCACCTGGCCGCTGAAGATGGCCAGCGGGAAGTTCCACGGGCTGATGCAGACCACCGGGCCCAGCGGGCGGTGGGCATCGTTGGTGAAGTCGTTACGGGCCTGCACCGCGTAGTAGCGCAGGAAGTCCACTGCTTCGCGCACTTCGGCGATAGCGTTGGCGAAGGTCTTGCCAGCTTCACGGGCCAGCAGGCCCATCAGTGGCTGGATCTCGCCTTCCATCAGGTCGGCGGCGCGCTCCAGGATCGCAGCGCGCTCGGCGGGCGGGGTGGCCTGCCAGATCGGTGCGGCGCTCAGGGCACACTGGATAGCGTTATCGGCGTCTTCAACGGTGGCTTCTTGTACATGACCCACCACATCACGCAGGTCGGCCGGGTTGAGCACCGCCGCCGGCGCTTCGTTGCTGGAGTCACAACCGAGCATCGGCGCGGCTTTCCAGTCGTTATGGGCCGTGGCCAGCAAGGCGCAGGACAACGACGCCAAGCGGTGTTCGTTGGACATGTCGATGCCGCTGGAGTTGGCGCGTTCGCTGCCATACAGATCACGCGGCAACGGGATGCGCGGGTGCGGCAAGCCGAAGCCGCCTTCGGTCGTGGCCATTTGTTCAATCTGGCTGACCGGATCGGCCACCAACTCGTGGATTGCGATAGTGTGGTCGGCGATACGGTTAACGAACGAGGTGTTCGCGCCGTTTTCCAGAAGGCGTCGCACCAGGTAAGCCAGCAGTGTTTCGTGGGTACCCACTGGGGCGTACACACGGCACGGACGGTTCAGCTTGCCTTCGGCAACCTTGCCTACAACCTGTTCGTAGAGGGGTTCACCCATGCCGTGCAGGCACTGGAACTCGTACTGACCCGGGTAGTAGTTTTGACCGGCAATGTGATAAATCGCCGACAGCGTTTGGGCGTTGTGGGTGGCGAATTGCGGGTAGATGGCTTCTGGTACGGCCAGCAGCTTTTTCGCACAAGCGAGGTAGGACACGTCGGTGTACACCTTGCGGGTGTAGACCGGATAGCCTTCCAGGCCTTCGACTTGGGCGCGTTTGATTTCGCTGTCCCAGTACGCGCCCTTCACCAGGCGGATCATCAGGCGATGACGACTGCGGCGAGCCAGGTCGATCACGTAGTCGATCACATACGGGCAGCGCTTCTGGTAAGCCTGAATCACGAAGCCGATGCCGTTCCAGCCAGCCAGCTGCGGCTCGAAGCACAGGCGCTCGAGCAGGTCGAGAGAGATTTCCAGGCGGTCTGCTTCTTCGGCGTCGATATTGAGACCGATGTCATACTTCTTGGCCAGCAAGGTCAGCGACAACAGGCGCGGGTACAGCTCGTCCATCACGCGTTCGTACTGGGCGCGGCTGTAGCGCGGGTGCAGGGCCGACAGCTTGATGGAAATGCCCGGGCCTTCATAGATGCCGCGACCGTGGGAGGCTTTGCCAATCGAGTGGATGGCTTGCTCATAGGACGCGAGGTACTTTTGTGCGTCATGTTCGGTGAGTGCGGCTTCGCCGAGCATGTCGTAGGAATAACGGAAGCCCTTGGCTTCAAAGCGCGTGGCGTTGGCCAGGGCTTCGGCGATGGTTTCGCCGGTGACAAACTGCTCGCCCATCAGGCGCATGGCCATGTCGACGCCCTTGCGGATCATCGGCTCGCCGCTCTTGCCGATAATGCGGCTCAGGGAGGAGGTCAGGCCTGCTTCGTTGTGCGTCGACACCAGCTTGCCGGTCAGCAACAGACCCCAGGTTGCAGCGTTGACGAACAGCGACGGGCTGTTGCCCAGGTGCGGGTGCCAGTTGCCAGTGCTGATCTTGTCGCGAATAAGGGCGTCGCGGGTGCCTTTGTCCGGGATACGCAGCAGCGCCTCAGCCAGGCACATCAGGGCCACGCCCTCCTGGGACGACAGGGAAAACTCCTGCAGCAAGCCCTGCACGATACCGGCACGGCCGCCGGCGCTCTTCTGGTTGCGCAATTTTTCGGCAATCGAGGCTGCCAGGGTTTGCGTGGCTTCGGCCATAGGGGCTGGCAGTCGCGCCTGCTCCAGCAACATGGGCACCACTTCGGGTTCCGGGCGACGGTACGCCGAAGTAATGGCAGCGCGCAGTACGGACTGCGGCAGGATGCTTTCTGCGAACTCCAGGAAGCATTGATGCGCGTGGTCGGCTTGTACTTCGTCGGCGTCATCGCTGGCAGAACCAGGGATACCGCTCAACTCGGTCAGGGTTGCACCACCCTCGAGTTTTTCCAGGTAATTGAAGATTGCCTGCTTGATCAGCCAGTGTGGCGTGCGATCAATCGAGGTCGCGGCGGCCTTGAGGCGCTCGCGGGTCGGGTCATCAAGTTTGACCCCAAGGGTGGTGGTAGCCATTTTTTTATCCTCATGGGTGCCACATTTGCGTGGCAGCAGCTGGCGGCAAGATTAGCGCTGCGCCGAAACGGGTGCAACTAGGTGCAACCCGTTTTTTTGTGGATTGGTCGACGCTTCGTCAGGAATATTCAGGCGGGGTGAAATCAGTGCCCTGCTGTGGTGCTTTCTGTTTGGTTTGGTAAGGTCTTTGCTCCGAAAAGGCGCAAAAACTCCGAATTGAGACGAAAAGGCGACAAGGTGCAACTTGGCTCGCAGAAACTGGTTGCACCCGATTTGCTTTGTTGCATAGCATTCGCGCCCAAGGTGCAACCTCCTACAGAAGATTGGTTCATCGGCTGATGGATTTCCTGGGGAAACATCAGTCATAAATGCGCGGCAGGGTTAATCGTCTCAAACAGGACGTTTGTGAGCGTACGGCCAGACCGCCGCTAAACATAAAAACAATGCCAGGGCTTTATCAATGAGTGTTAGTAACCCAACCCTGATCACGTTCGTGATCTATATTGCGGCAATGGTGCTGATTGGCCTGATGGCTTATCGCTCCACCAACAACCTTTCTGACTATATTCTCGGTGGCCGTAGCCTGGGCAGCGTTGTCACTGCATTGTCCGCCGGTGCCTCCGACATGAGCGGCTGGTTGTTGATGGGTTTGCCGGGTGCGATCTACATGTCCGGCTTGTCGGAAAGCTGGATCGCCATCGGTCTGGTGACCGGCGCTTACCTGAACTGGCTGTTTGTTGCCGGTCGCCTGCGGGTACAGACCGAGCACAACGGTGATGCGCTGACCTTGCCGGATTACTTCTCCAGCCGTTTTGAAGACAAAAGCGGTTTGCTGCGGATCATCTCGGCCATCGTGATTCTGGTGTTCTTCACCATCTACTGCGCTTCCGGCATTGTGGCCGGCGCCCGCCTGTTCGAAAGCACCTTCGGCATGTCTTACGAATCCGCCTTGTGGGCCGGTGCTGCGGCGACCATCGCCTATACCTTTATCGGTGGGTTCCTGGCAGTGAGCTGGACCGACACGGTTCAAGCCACCCTGATGATCTTCGCGCTGATCCTGACGCCTATCATCGTGCTGCTGGCCACGGGTGGCGTAGACACCACGTTCCTGGCCATCGAGGCCAACGACCCAAGCAACTTCGACATGCTCAAGGGCACGTCCTTCATCGGCATCATCTCGCTGATGGGCTGGGGTCTGGGTTACTTCGGTCAACCGCACATTCTGGCGCGTTTCATGGCCGCTGATTCGGTCAAGTCGATCGCCAAGGCGCGTCGCATCTCCATGACCTGGATGATCCTGTGCCTGGCCGGTACGGTCGCTGTAGGCTTCTTCGGTATCGCTTACTTCTCGGCACACCCTGAAGTGGCCGGGCCGGTGACCGAAAACCCAGAGCGCGTATTCATTGAACTGGCCAAGCTGCTGTTCAACCCGTGGATTGCCGGTGTGCTGCTGTCGGCCATTCTGGCTGCGGTCATGAGTACCCTGAGCTGCCAGTTGCTGGTGTGCTCCAGTGCCCTGACCGAAGACTTCTACAAGTCCTTCCTGCGTAAAAATGCCTCCCAGCTGGAACTGGTATGGGTTGGCCGGATCATGGTGCTGGTGGTTGCACTGATCGCCATTGCACTGGCCTCCAACCCGGAGAACCGTGTGCTGGGTCTGGTGAGCTACGCGTGGGCAGGTTTCGGTGCTGCGTTCGGTCCAGTAGTACTGATCTCTGTACTGTGGAAAGGCATGACCCGTAATGGTGCATTGGCCGGTATTCTGGTCGGTGCCATTACCGTGATCGTGTGGAAGCATTTCGCCTTGTTTGGCCTGTACGAAATCATCCCGGGCTTTATCCTGGGCAGCCTGGCCATTGTGCTGGCAAGCCTTGCGGGCAAAGGCCCAAGCAAAGGCATGATCGAGCGTTTCGACGCTGCTGAAAAAGACTTCCAGCAAAACAGCTGATCAGAGAAGCGCTTGCGCTGACCTTGAAGTGTTCAAAAACGGCCCGTCTCCAGGTGTGACGGGCCGTTTTTTTTGCCTGGGCGTTGCTCACCGTATCTCGGAAAAAACGCCCGCGACCTGACGTCAGGTTGCGTACAAGGTAAACTTCGCCTCCTGCGCAGGAGCAACCATGAACTATCGTCACGCCTTCCACGCCGGCAACCACGCCGACGTCTTCAAACATATCGTCTTGACCCGCCTCATCGCCCTGATGTCGCGCAAAGAGCAGCCTTTTGCCTATCTCGATACCCACGCCGGTATTGGTCTGTACGACCTCAAGGGCGATCAGGCCAACCGCACGGGCGAGTACCTTGAAGGCATTGCACGGTTGTGGGGGCAGAAAGACCTGCCTGCAGTGACTGATGACTACATGCAAGTACTGCGCAAGATGAACCCGGATGGCGAGTTGCGCTATTACCCGGGCTCGCCGGAGTGGGCGCGACGCCTGACCCGTTCCCAGGACCGTGTGCTGTTGAACGAGAAACACCCCGAAGACGGCGTATTGCTCAAAGACAACATGAAGGGTGATCGCCGCGTAGCGGTGCATTTGGGCGAAGGCTGGCATGTGCCGCGTGCTTTGCTGCCGGTGGCTGAGAAGCGTGGCTTGATGCTGATCGACCCGCCGTTCGAGAAACTCGACGAAATGAAGCGCTGCGCCGAATCGTTGAAAGACGCGATCAGTCGCATGCGCCAGACCGTTGTAGCGATCTGGTATCCGATCAAGGACAAGCGCCAGTTGCGTCGTTTCTATCAGGACTTGGCAGGTTCAGGTGCACCGAAGTTGCTGCAGGTGGAGTTGTTCGTGCATCCGCTGGATACGCCCAACAGCCTCAATGGTTCGGGCCTGGCGATCGCCAACCCGCCTTGGGGTCTCGAAGAAGAGCTGCGCGAACTGTTGCCGTGGCTGGCCAAAAAACTGGGTCAAACCCAGGGTGGCTGGCAGATGGAATGGTTGATTGCGGAAAATAGCTGAAAACCAATGTGAGAGCGGGCTTGCTCGCGATCGAGGCGATGCGGTGTAACAGAAACACCGAGTCGCTTGCATCGCGAGCAAGCCCGCTCCCACCGTTTTTTGTGCTACATCAAATCGGGCAGGTCACACCGGTGCCGCCGATACCGCAATAACCCTGCGGGTTTTTCGCCAGGTACCTGTCTCTTATACACAT